>CAZKOK010000059.1:1820-9194 GCA_964554355.1 uncultured Spirochaetia bacterium
AAGGGGCGTGAAAAAATTATTCCAGCTGGCTACAAAGGTCAGGACGCTTACCGTTGCGATGATGGGAGTAGACAGTGGCACGACGATCTTGAAAAGAAAACCAAAGCGGCCGTAGCCGTCAATTGCCGCAGCCTCTTCAAGCTCCATCGGGATCTGTTTGATAAAACCGCGCAGAAGCAGGATCATCATCGGGAGTCCGAAAGCAACCTGGGGCAGAATAACGCCGATATGCGTATCCAAAAGATGGAATCTACGCAATTGAACATAAAGCGGCAGAATCGCTACAGCGAGGGGAAAGAGCAGGCCCAGAGTGAAGTAAAGATATACAATATTGTTGAGTTTGAACCTGATGCGCGCCAATGCATAGCCTGCGAATGTTCCGGCGATAAGAATGATGCCTACGGTACCGGTTCCGATGAAGATGCTGTTCAGGAGTCCAAGCCAGAAATTACCGGTTTTTCCAATGAGCATATCCGTATATTGACGCCACATGAAAGGATCAGGCAGGGAAACAGGTTCGGCCCGGAGCTGCCCGACACTCTTGAATCCGCCAATGATCGAAATGTAGAGCGGTACGGTAATTATGAGGAATATGATTATGCAAAAAAAGTACTGTATTACATTGACGAGTCTGGTTTGTGCCTTGATGGACTTCATCGTTATGCACCCTCCCTTGCGAGTATCCTCTTGTATATAATGCTGAACAATAGGCAGATGAAAAAGATACAAACAGCAATCGTGCTGCCGTACCCTATGTTGAAACGAATGAGTCCGATTTTATACATGTACGAAACGATTGTTTCGCCCGCGTGTACCGGATCACCCTTTCCCATTGCCCAGACGATATCAAAAAGCTGGAAGGATCCGATCATCGAAAAGAATACCGACAGCTGGACTGCGGTCCGCATCTCGGGCAGAATCACCGAGAAGAATATCCGGGTTTTCGATGCGCCGTCTATCGTCGCCGCCTCAATCTGCTCATGAGGGATGGCCTGCAGGCCGGCGATATAGATGGTCATATGCAGGCCGAAGTACTTCCAGATGATAACGACCAGAATCGCCCAAAGAACCGTTGTGGGATCTCCCATAAGGGTTGGGGCCTGAACAGCTGGAAACAGGAGTGCATATATGGATCTGACAAGGCCGTACTGCGGGTGATAGATGAATTGCCAGAGTACACCTGTAATAACTTCGGACAGCATGTAAGGCAGAAAGAAAAAGGTCCTGAAGAAAACCGCACCTTTAAATTTCCGGTTGCTTACGATGAGTGCAAGTACCATTGCTAAAGGAAGTTCGATTGCGAGTGACACGATGGCAATAACCAGATTGTGCCCGAGAGACTGGCGAACGACAGGGTCCTTGAAGAACTGGAAGTAATTCTGCAGGCCTTTAAAATCCACCATGGGACCAAGGCCGTTCCATTTATACAAGCTGAACGCCGCTGCAACAATCACAGGTATAACGACAAAAGCTGTAAACAATATTATGGCCGGACCTAAAAAAATTGAGAGGGTAAGGGGGTTCGGCTTGCCTACCAGACCCCTGTAAACATTTCGTTTAGCCAACTGCTGCTCCACTTTGAATAAGAATAATACAATTAATATAAAAAAATTGCATCCCCGGAAAACCGGGGCGATTGAAAAAGGAGAGGCGGATCAGATCCGCCTCTCTCCTTCTCCTGGTGAAATTAATCTGTAAAAGCAGCCTGTAGCGTTGCACAGGCTTCAGCCGGTGTGGCTGTACCTGCAAGCATGGCCTGAACCACATCGTTTACGGTGCCGGCTGCTGACGGTGAAAGGAACTGGTCGAGATAAAGCTGGAAAAAGGTACATTCATCGACAAGTGCCTTAACCATTTTGGCGTTGGGATCTTTGATGCCGACCTCGGCGCCTTTGGTTGTAACGAGTATCTGGCTGGTTTCAGCGATAGTAATCATGTTCTCTACGTTGGTAAGGAACTTGGCGAATTCAACTGCAGCATCGGGAGCATTAATACCCATTGCCCAGCCTCCGCCTCCGCCTATAACTTCGGAATTCTTTCCTTTACCGTCTTTAATTGCCGGGAAAGTGGCAGCAGCAAGTTTGTCGCCGATACCTTCCTTGCTGGTAGAGTTGTCTCTCTGAACATTGGGAGCCCACTGGCCCATCAGCTCCATGGCTGCAACGCCGTTGCCGACAAGTGCAGCTTCGTCGTTGTATGTTGCTCCGAGAAAGCCTTCCTGGAAAGGTTCAAGGGCAGCGAGGTCAACGAGCATCTGACCGGCTTTGATAAATGTCGGATCCTCAAAACCCTTCTTGTTCTTTCCGGAGAAAGTATCCTCGAAGAGCTGGGGACCGCCGAGTCTGAGAGCGATATATGACCACATGTGCATTGCGGGCCATTTGTCACCGCCGCCGAGAGCAATAGGAATAATGCCGGCAGCTTTAAGCTTTTTAACCAGATTGATGAAATCATCCCAGTCGGTCGGGAAGGATGTGTAGCCTACTTTGGCAAGGAGATCTTTGTTATACCAGAAGGTAATGCCTCCTGCATCATTCGGGACAGCATAAACCTTTCCGTCTGTACTGTAAACTTCCCACACACCGGGGGCCATTGAGTCACCCCAGGCAGTGCCCTTTACTTCTTTGGTAATATCCCTGACAAGACCGGCTTTGGCATATTCAGCGAGAACGCCTCCGCCCCAGGTCTGGAATATGTCTGGCGGATCACCGGACTGCATGACTGTTGTCAGCTTACTCTTGAAAGCTTCGTTTTCAAGCACGGTAATCTCGATTGTGACATCCGGATGCAGTGCCATAAATTCATCAGCAAAAGTCTGGTTCATGGCTTTGTCGTTTGCTGCAGTACCGATGTGCCACCACTTGACTACCACCTGCTGGGTTTGGTCCCCGGATTTGTCCTTATTGCCGGTAGCAAGCACCGAAACCGGTAATAAGATCACAAGTGTCATTACAAGCACCGTAAGTTTCACTTTATTAATCATCCTTTCCTCCTAAATATATTGGAAAACCACAAGGGTCTTTCCATGTTTTTCATGCAACCATTAGGTTGGTTGATTTGAATAAGTAAAATTCCCTATTCTTCATGATAAATAAACTATCAATTGTAATTCCTGTTTTGTCAAGGAAAAAATATTCCGGCATTTTTTCCCGACATATTTTCACAATATTTCATGAGAAATTGAATTTTACCTGTTTCCTGTCACACTTGTATATTACCAGCCGGTTAGAGACGTATATCTGCTAAATCCTTACAATAATTGGAAAAAGTCGCTAAAAATTACCCTGGACTGTTTTAAGAATTTCTAGTTAATTATGAATAAGCAATTAAATAATTTTTTTTAACATTTGTAGTACTTTTATAAGTATTACCAAGGATATTTGTATCATTATGTATTATGCTTCAAAAAAGCAACAATTATGATTCATATTGCTTCATTATAAAATTTATATTAACGGTTTTTTATTTCACAGATTTTCAGATATTATAACCGTTTCTATCATTATAATTAACAAATACACTTCACAGGTCTGCGTTTTGCTACGGATATGAAGAAATTAAGCTCTTCATTTATCTTCTTTATATATCTTCTTTATATTAAGATAATATCTGAATTCACTGCAGCTATACATGGCAAAGCGGGTTTTTCACAGGAAAATATTCCAGCCATGCTCCGAAAAATCCGGTTGACAGTGATTATAACTTTTCCTATCATTTTGAGAACAGGCCGGGTTTACCTGAAATAGTCGCGGCATATAATAAAAATATTGTGAGGTCATGATGAAAAAAACAATATGTAAATCATCAGCAGTATTTTCTGTTTTTATAATTCTTATATCGTGTACTACCGGCAGGCCGAAATATGAAAAACCGGTGCCGCCGCCAAGGAGTGAAACTGTTAAGGCAGCAGATTATACAAAAGTTGTCGACAGCTTTGAAAATCCGGAGCAGACAGTAGAAAATTATAAAAAAGACCAGCTTTTCGAAGGAGGAACGCTGATGAACAATCCTCTGATATGGGCAGATGTACCTGATGTTGATATAATCAGGGTCGGTGATTATTTCTACATGTCGAGTACGAGCATGCATATGATGCCCGGTATTCCGATAATGCGTTCCTCGGATCTGGTAAACTGGGAAATCATATCTTATGTGTATGAAAAATTCGGAGATAACGACGCGCACAATCTTCTGAATGGTAAATCGATTTACGGTAAAGGCTCCTGGGCGACAAGCCTCAGATATAGCAAGGGGACTTTTTATGTCTGCTTTGCAAGTAACGACACGCAAAAAACCTATATTTACCGGACAAATGATATAGAAAATGGTCCCTGGGAAAGATCAGTCCTTGGCAGGTTATATCATGATCCTTCTCTCCTGTTTGATGATGACGGTAAGGTTTACCTTGTCTATGGAGTTGGTTCGATAAGTCTGATTGAACTGAATTCTGATGCAAGCGCGGTAATGGAAGGGGCTGAGTCGAAAATAATAGTCAAATTGACCCGCGGCGGAAATATCGTGGATGGAGAGGGATCCCACATTTACAAGATTGACGGAAAGTATTACCTCTTTATAATCCAGTGGCCGCAGACCGAAAGACGTCTTGAATGGTGTTTCCGCTCGGATAATATTTATGAAGGCTGGGAAGGGATGATTGTCCTGAATGATGATCTTGGATACCTGAACAAGGGAGTTGCCCATGGCGGAATTGTTCAGACCGCTGAAGGCAGGTGGTATGGAATGCTTTTTCAGGACCATGATTCTGTCGGACGTATTCCTGTACTTGTTCCTGTTACCTGGATTGACAGCTGGCCTGTGATGGGTGTGGACGGCAAAGTACCGAAAGAAATGAATATACCTCTTCCGCCTGCTGCATTCAAAACGGCATTGCTCAGTTCTGATGAATTTGAGACTGAGGAAATGGGAATGAACTGGCAGTGGAACCACAATCCGGACAATAACAAATGGTCTTTGGCTGAAAGGCCCGGATTTCTGCGTTTGAAAACAGTCAATGTTGCAGCCGGTATTTTAAGCGCAAAAAATACCGTGTCCCAGAGAACAGCAGGCCCATGCTGTTATGGTGAAATTTTTCTGGATACTGTCGGCATGAAAGCAGGAGATTTTGCAGGATTATCTGCATTCCAGAGCGGTTACGGCATTGTCGGAGTAAAAATGGATGAAAGCGGGTTAAAGCATATAGTGATGGCCTTTAAGGGCAGGGAAGGGGTCCCGGATGTGAAGGAGTCGGTGCTGCTGGAACAGGAGGGTGTTTACCTGAGAGTTGTTTTTGATTTCAGGAACAGTGCTGACAAGGCATATTTCTATTATTCTGCGGATGGTTCCGGCTGGCAGAAAATCGGCGATATATTATCCATGAAATATACACTTGATCATTTTATGGGTTACCGTATTGCGATATTCAATTATGCCGCCCTGCAGACCGGCGGATATGTTGATATTGATTATTTTCATGCGGGAACAGCATCTTCAATTGAGGACATTCCCTGAAAAAGGAATTTAAGATTATGGACACTTATTGTCATTGTCTGATCATAACCTGCACGCAGAAGCTCTCCATGGCTGAAATCTTTCGTCCAGCTTTCAACCCCGTGTTCAAATTCAACATTGGCCTCTCCGCAGAATGGTTCGGAAACATCCGGAGCAAGATCATACCAGGGTCCTGTGATGCTGTCGGAAATCCATGCCTTGAAATATCGCCGCCGGCTATTGTCAGCGCATTCATTAAGCAGAAGGTATCTGTCCATTCCCTCTATTTTATATAAGTTAAATGCCTTAAAAATATCCTGTTTTTTTCTGAAGGCCATCACGACAGTAACTTCGCCGAAGCCGTTTGGAAATCCCTCAACTGTAGTCTGGCTTTTGTATTTCATTTTGATATAGTATGTAGTCTGGTCTAATCTTTTTCATTTATACCATTTATCATATTTTACTTACGGTACCGGCAGAGGATAATGATAATAAATAAAATCATTGAAGGAGAAAAATATGGAAAAAAGGATTTTCGGGGCATGTATGGCAGTAATCCTTGTATGTCTGTTCGCCGGTTTGATTTCAAGCTGTTCCATACCCGGTGAAGAAAACGTGATTCCTGCACCTGCCAATCCCGATCGTCCGGATAAATCCGGTGATCTGGATTATATCGGCAAACTGTACAGCCCGGATACCAATATGATTCAAGATACAGTAATTTCAGACGATGGCCGTTTTTATTACGGATCTGTGTTTTACAGCTATTGTGTTGCCTGGTATGAAAGAAACACGTCGACGGGAGAACTTGAATATCTCGACAAAACAAGCGGGAACCTCGGCTATTGCTTAAGTATCGCTCTGTCCCCGGAAACAGGAAACAGGCATCTGTATGCCGCCGGATACGGGCAGAGTACCATAGTCTGTTATGACAGGAACGCACAGACGGGAGCCCTTGCGGTGGCAAGCATTTTCCAGGATACCGGTTTGATGGTCCAGCCGAATTACATCACGGTTTCGCCTGACGGAAAGAATGTTTACGCTCTTACTTCGGATAATTACCTAATCTGGTTTACCCGGGATCAGACGACAGGCGAGTTGGTCTACGGAGGTTCATATTATGACGAATCAGTTCTCGGGGATCCGGAAGAAATAAGCTTCTCTGCCGGCGGTGCATATGTGTATGTCGATTCTTCCGAAACTGATTCGATATTGTTATTTGAAAGGAATCCCGAAAGCGGTGAACTGACCTATCAGAAATCATATACGGACGGCACATGGCTGTCAGGTATTACCGCTCACACCACGGACCCTGACGGAAGCAACCTCTATATCGTCGTTTACGGAGATTTTTCGGTTGGAGCCAATCTTGAAATATACGATATAGATCCCGATACGGGAGAACTTTATTTCATGGACAGGTTTGAGCATCCCGAGCTTTATGGAGCGGAGGATATTGCGGTCTCACCCGACGGTCAGAATGTTTATGCATTGTCCCGTAATAACAATGCCCTGTTCTGGTTTGACCGCAACAGTGCGACCGGAATACTGGAATTTGCCTATTATTATATCGATGGATTTCTGGTTCAGCCGCAAAGCATTACCATCAGCAAGGACGGAAATAATGTTTACGTTCCGTCTGACCGTTATTACATTTCAATGTTCAGGAGAGACTGATTCCGTCCTGCCGCTGCCGCTGTCCGAAAATGGAACAGCAAAGAACCGGAAGAAAGGGTAAGCAGGATATCATGATCGTAATTGTCATAATCTTTGCCGAAAATATTGATACCGCCGATATTTTCGGCAGTTTCCTTTATGGCGAATGTTATTTTAACTGAATGATGCCTGTTGAAATATGCCTGGGAGGTTTTGAAAATTTCAACGTTG
>CAZKOK010000059.1:9204-11761 GCA_964554355.1 uncultured Spirochaetia bacterium
GAGGAGGAGATATTCAGGAATACTCCCGGGGGAATTAAAACCCTGGTTAACGTCATAAATGGTAAAGCCAATGGCGAATATATGGACCATGCCAAAAAACTCGGCAAGGAAGTTTTTCATCTCAAAACCGAGAGACAGGCAATGGTCGGATTTGCTGGTCTGCAATTGAACGATATTATAACTGCTACCAATCTGAATCAACAGAAAATCCAGGCAATCCCGGAACATGTATCAACGATGAAAGAAATCTCCAAAACTGTACATAAAAGTATGAAAATGCTTGAAGAACTTAATCAGAATAACAGTAAAGCCGTAGAAGAAATAACTTTGTCGACAAAAGAGATGAGTCAACAGGTAATCCAGGACAGTCAGGCCGCCCAGCACTTGACCGATATAGCTCAGTCCCAGAATAATGTGCTTGTCCAGTATTTTGACCAGGAAGAGTAATTCTGCGACTGCATTCTCTGGTTAAAGCATAAATTATTTTTTAAGCATTCTCATTAATACAAAGGTCCCGAATCCGTGTTCTTCATGAACATTAACGAATTTTACTGTAATTTGCTTTTTCCTGAAGTAAGTTCTTTCGGAATATCTTTCAATTCGTGATAAAAAACCGGAGAGTGGATCTGCGGTGTTTCAATTGTTGTTATCAAGGTCCCATCTGCATAAATTTCAGCTTTGCTTCGCTGCCGCTTCTTCAGCATTTCCAGCCGCAGCTGATTCATGCAATCCGGGCTTACTGTCATTTTGTACGAAAACCAGCCGCCTTTCCGTGCTTCACGGAATTTGGCACCGTTGTATGTATCGGCAAAGGTATTCTCTCCCTGTGTTTCATGCTGCAGCTCATACTGATCATTGCCGATAGGAATACTGTCAATTGTAGCAGATTCAAGTTTTTTCCTGGCTTCTTCCTTTTGCCTGAGTTCTTTCCGCAGATCATCTGAATCAGTATCGAACAGATACCAGTAAATACCATATCTTTCTTTCACCCGCAGATAGTGGGGAATAAATATAAGTGAATCATCCTCATCTGTATTCTTCAACCGGAATTCCATTTTTCCGTCTGTTTTCAGCAAATTGGCAGAAAGGTCTTTAAGCCATTCATTTACAGTATGATTTTTCAGTTTGAGATAGTCCTTTATTTCCATATTTCGTGTTGATATATCAACCATGATCCCTGTTCTTGAAAGTTCCATATCTTCACTGCCCGGTCCGGCGCTGAGTACATATGGGCCGTATAAGAAAGCAACTGCATTTGGATTATCGGGCAGCCTGCTGAACGAGACAACCATCGGCATTGAGAAAGTGATTTTATCCCTCTGCTGCCATTTCCGGTTAATGCTGATAAAACCGGTCCCTGACTGGACAGGGGAGAGTGAACCTTCGGATCCGCTTTATGCTGATAATCAGGATCAGTTTCTGGTTAAAAGTTTGACCTAAAATACAGCCGAAAAACTGAATTATTGCCACCTCTGCTGTATATGTTATATTAACTGATAAAATTTTATTTGGTTAAGGAGAAGTTTATGATCAAAATCAGGTTACTTGCAATTATATTGCTTGCAGGATGTATTTTCAGCTGCGGTTCGTTACTCGACAATGTATTCGGCGACATTGGGGACAGTCCGCAGGAAGACAGCGGAAACGCAAACTCAACTGCTGCCGTTCCTGAGATAAAAGGCGATTTTACAGTAGGTGAAAATCAGGAACTGACCGGCACATGGATAAATTCCGATTATGACAATGAAGGGCGTTCGGGCATGGTTGTTTTTGAACTGCAGGGTGACGGAAGCTATAAATATACTGCATATGATACCTCCAAAGGAAAAGGTGATGCATACAAGGGAACGCAGGTATACCTTGAACGCTGGAATGATGCTGAAGGCAATCTTTTCGGAAAATGCAGAGTGACTCTTGATATGGGCATGCAGTGGAAGGTAATTGACAAAATGAGTGCTGACGGGAATACGCTTGAACTGGTTCCCAATTCCGATGTTATCGATCCCGGCAATCCACAGTATTCAATATACAAACGTAAATGATTTTCACCTTTAATCTTTCTCTGGCGGAAAATCTGTGATACATTTTTTTCTGGGACCTGGGACACAATTACATGACAGCGGCAGAATATATGATATTGTGAAAGCATAAATTGATACCTGCAAACCAGGAACAAAAAATGGAAATCCGGGAAATTCTCAAATCAGCTGCAGTATTTTGCACAGCTGTATTCATTCTTACTGCCAGCTGTGCGGCCAGGCCGAAACTCAGGTTTGAAAAAACGGTGCCGCCGGAACGTGAACCGGCTGAAGTTGAAAAATATGTATCAATACCAAGACCGGCCGGTTATAACGATTATCTTAAGGCTGTCACTGATCTTATACAGGAATACAGAAGCCGGAAGCGATGCTGTTGATTTATCCATAAACGCGATCCGCATGATAAAGCAGACATCGGAAAATATAACTGAAATTGCAGAAACAGTTAATGACATTTCCGGACGGACAAATCTGCTTGCCATGAATGCTGCCATAGAAGCCGCACATGCCGGAGATTC
>CAZKOK010000060.1:0-11708 GCA_964554355.1 uncultured Spirochaetia bacterium
AATATGGATATACCTTTCAATATTCTGGCAGCAGAAATGACCGATATGATTTATAAATATCTTTTCTGTTCCTGATCTACTTTTCCAGCATAAATAAGTATTAGCTGCCGGCATATTTTATAAGAGAAGATACCGTCAGAGCATTTCGGCTGCTGTTTTCTGCAGTGGACCGGTTATAATAATATGGAAAGGGTTTTAAATTCTCCTGTTTGATTTCTGTTTATGGCTTTACTATTCGTATATACTTGATTTGCGTGAAAAACAGTTTTATCATTATCCCGATATGCAGGCAAATTATCCGGATCAGCTTAAGCTCGAAATTAATGTACCCGTTACCCGAAAGAATCCTTACCAGATAGGGATATTCCGTAATTCTTCCGTGAATCAGCGGAAAATATCAGTTTTTTACAGCCTGAATGTTCTTGAGCTGATTGAAAACGGGACGAAGAAAATCTTAAGAAGCAACTGTGAAACATCAGCCGGTCCTGATGATCTTTTAATTATTCCTGCAGGTTCGGCAAAGATTGAAGAATCTGCAGGATTTAGCGGTACATACATCTTTTTCAATACGGGGTTTATAGGAAATTTTATTCACAGCTTTTTTTCCGGGTCTGTTCCGAAGGGAGAAACCTGTGAGATTTTCAAATGCACAGCTTCCGAAGATTTCAGAACATCGTTTTCCCGGTCGCTTAATGAGATATTCGCTGAAAAAAAATATTATCCCTGCATGTGCCGCAATCACCTGCAGCAGTTTTTCCTGTCTCTTCTTCATCATGATCTAAATAACAGGTTCCGCTTCTTCCTGTATGACTGCTCACGGCGGCAGCCCCCTGATCTGGAAATGCTTTTGCGCAGGAATCTGTTCAGACATTTAACCAACCGGCAGCTGGCCGTGCTTTGCGGCAAAAGTCTGTCTGTTTTTAACAGGGAAATCACTGCCAGATTCGGAATGCCTCCGCAGAAATGGATTATTGACCAGCGGCTCGAATATGCCCGGGAACTGCTTGCTGCATCGGATATGAATATTACCGAAATAAGCTTTTCTTCGGGATTCAGAAATTCAGCCCATTTCTCCAGATCATTCAGCGAAAAATTCGGGAAAACACCGAGACAGGTAAAAATGGAATTTTCAGATAAAAAATAGGCATACCCGGAAAAGACTCTGATCTTCATCCTGTGTACAGTTAATTTATACAGGAGGAAAAATATGAACATTGAAAAACTTGAGGAGCTTACTTTAAAATACGGCGGATCATGGGGGCTGAATCATTCTTTCAGGGTACTGAACACTGCTCTGAAACTGGATACAGAAAACAAGGCTGACAGAGAAATATTGTCGGCTGCCGCTTTCATGCATGACTGGGGTGCATACGCTCCCTGGAAAAAAGACGGTGCTGACCATACTCAGGTATCGCTTGATGTTGTGTCCGGGTTTCTTAAGGAAGAACGGGTCCCGCCTGACACAAAAGAGCATATTCTTGAATTGATCAGATACCATCACGGCGGTCCGGCAGAGCGCAGTTACGAATCGTTTCTGTTTACCGATGCCGACTGCCTTGATTTTCTGGGCTGTATCGGAATTGCCAGGGAGTTTTCCAAAAATCCCCGCAACCTGCATGCTGCTGCCGAACACCTCAGAAACAGGATGGAATCCGTTCCCCAGCTGATTTCGCTGCCGGCAGCCGTGAAAATGGCTGAATGCAGATTAAAGGAAATGGAAGATTTTCTGTCTGAGCTGGAAGAAATGACTGAAGGTTTTTATTGATTCATGATTATTCCAGAACTTTGTACGCTATTAGCTCGGGAAATTCATAAACAAGCAGACCGTTTTCCTCAACTTCGAGGGAGGCATATCCGTTTTTAACCAGATCGTCCAGGGTCTGTTTTGCTTCATCTATTGACAGGGTCGTTTCACTGGCTGCCTGAAGGGCGGTTATTTTCCCTTTGCTCCGCGATGCGAGTTTAAGAATTTCTTTTTCAATATCTTTTTTCCGGGTATCATCCGGTGCTGGCAGTTTTTCCTTTTTTCTGAAAAGCCCGGCAATTCCTGTAGTCAGGGGAATCAGTCCGATTAAAGTGAGCGGTATCGCCATCCACCAGATACCGGTAAACACAAGTGCTGCTCCGAACCCTATCGTTCCGGCTATGCCTACAGGGATGCGGTTGGCGTTTCTTCGTTCACGATGACGCCAGGGAGGTCCGCCGGATTTCCAGCCGTTGTAGTGCCCGATTTTATCTGCGGCCTCTTCAATTTTAACCATTATTCTCTGTTTTTTTTCTTCCGGCTGCTTTTCCCATTCCTGAACAGCCTTGTCCATGACTTTGCTTACCACGGTAAATATTTTCTTTTTTACCCTGTCTGCCGGATCATCCGGCTGGTCAGTTTTATCCGCTTCCTTTACGAATTCTGCCCTCATGCCTTTACTTAAATTTCTGTCTGCAAAATCAAGGAATTTTCTTTTTATTTCTTCTGCCGGGTCCGGATTTTCGCCGGTTTTTTTAATGGTTTCATGGCCGGTTATTATTTCATACAGATTTACCGGCTGTTCGATATTCTTCAGGGATTTTGATCCGAGCGGTCTTGTTTTTACACTGAGTTTGTTATTAATCTGGTTGAATACATCTTCCGAAATTACAATTCCACCCGGAGCAGCGAGCGCTTCCAGCCGGGAGGTAATATTGACCCCTGCGCCGAAAATGTCATCATCCTTGTACCAGATATCTCCCAGATGTATCCCGATGCGGATAAAAAACGGATTATCACTTTTCGTATCGTGATCTGCAATGACATTCTGTATGGAGAGTGCGCATTCACAGGCCGTCCTCGCACTGGGGAAATCAACAAGCAGGGCATCCCCAATCGATTTTATCACCTTCCCTTCATTTTTTTCAATTAAAGGAAGCAGCAGGCTGTTATGAGTGTCCAGGATGCTTAAGGCGGTTACTTCATTTTCAGCCATAAACCCGGAATAATTTACAATGTCCGTGAACATGACTGCCGCCAGCTTTGATTTTGTGGCCATTATTTTTTCTCCATATTCTTTTTACTGGTATAAGTATAATAAAGATTTGTTTTCAGGGAAAGTTTTTCATGCAGATGGAACAGGGGCATTCCTGTGAAAACAGGAATGCCCCTGTTCCACGGATTATTGGTAATATTCAGTAATATGCCGGATTTGATGTCAATATTCCGTAAAAACCGGTATTACTCTGTATCAAAATACTCATCCATATTGTATATATAAACCTGTTCGCCCATCATTGTTTTTCGGTAAACAGCAATATAATTGTCATCGGCCGATATTGCCAGATTACTTCCCAGAAGGGTTATAACTCCGGAGTTTTTAATAAAAAGGTATTCTCCAAAAGGTCCTCTGGATACGAATATTTCTTTCGGGTTTGCTTTCAAATCGAAAACAGCGGTATATGTCGGAGTGGTAAAGCCATATGTAAAATTGTTGTTTGAGATTACAAGGTATTCTCCGTTTGAGGTAAAAAGAACGTGTTTTGGTTTTGCGGGGAATTCGCGGTATTCCTGCCTGTCTCTTTCAAACAGGTCATATTCGGTTTCCCATCTGCCGCCGTTTTCAGTCATTACATAAACGCTTCCCGAAGGAGTAATTACCGCAGCTTTATTTCTTTCTGCATTAAAGTCTCCATCAAGAATTTCCTCGCCCCTGAGCATTGAGTTCACATTAATCGAACTGAAAAGACTTCCGTCAGCTGAATATACTTTTAATTCATCAGCAAAGACGAGGCACAGATGGCCTGATTTCTGATTACCTTTCATATTCAGTATTTTTTTATCAAAATCATACTTGTTAAGCTGATTGCCTTTCATATCATAAAACAGTACAGATGTTTCGGAAGACTTTACAGCAATACAGTCTGAAAAAACCTGAATGTCTTCCGGTTTTGTTTCCAGATTAAACAGGAGAGTAGAAGTTTCGCTGTTTCTGCTGTACTCGTAAACGTTATTGGATTTATCGAAAAGATATATTTTTGTGCCGGCTGTTTTAACAGCTGCAAGGCCTGAGATTCCGGTTGCAGCCGTTGTCTTTTTCCTGCTGTCAAGGTCTGTAAACTTAAGCTTGTTGCCGCTAAATGTGACAAAGAAATTTTCAGTAAAGTCCGACTTAAGAAGGTCTGCACTTACCGTTTGTATGTATGAATTTTTAGATGGATATATACCGTTATATCCTTCTGCAGATTCCGAGAAATAAAAACTTATAATGCGGTCTGACAGGGATGATTCGTAATAAAACTGGTATGTTTTTCCGGATTCAATAACCAGATTGTCAAATGTTGTTTCATCTGTGGAGGTATATGTTGTATAATTTGATCCGAGACTGGCTTTAAAATATTTTACATTAAAACTGTAAATACCCGGCGGTACCGGGAAAATTGTGGTTCCGCTTATAAGCTATTCTTCTCCATTTATAGCACGCAGTGTTATATTTTCCGGAATCTTGATAATTGCCGCATCTGCGCCCTCCGGAACATTGAGAGGATTGGCCTCTTTTATTTCAATGCTGATTGAAGTATCAAAAGAGAGACATGATGAAACAAGAAGAATTATTGATAATATAATACCAGATTTTATTAAAAATCTCATGGAAACTCCTTCAGGTATCCGGATTTCAGGCCATTTTAGCATAAATATTCAGGCACAACCATAGGAAAAAAAAGGATTTTTCTTGACTTTTAATTACTTCGATAGTAGAATTAAATTATACTTCGAAGGTCGAAGTAATTAATAATTTCCGGAAGATGAGGCTGTCTGCGGATTATGGAATTTGACACGATTTACAATACGATTGATCAACTCAAAGATATCATTTTATCTGAAGAAGTCAGCAATATTTTTCTGGACCTTTCCAAGAATGATTTTCTTGCCTTGTTTTTTCTGATGCGCAGGGAAGAAGCGAACATGGGGCAGATCGCAGAATATCTGCATGCTCCGCTGAATACGGCTTCGGGTGTTGTGGACAGGCTGGTAAAAAAAGGCCTGATCAGCCGACTGCGCGGAGAAAATGACCGCAGGGTGGTGCTTCTCCGCCTTACCGGAAAAGCTCAGGAGCTTCTGGAGAGTGATAAAAACCGTATTACAGGATATTACGGCCGGATAATGGAAATGCTTGATGATGATGAAAAAAGGGTCCTGGGATCACTGGTTGGCAAAATCAGGCATATTTTTATTTCCGGAAGCGGCAGCAATGAATCTGATGACAGCAGGAAAGCAGAAGTCCGCAGAATCCCAATCGGATAAATGACTGTATTTTTTAACTAAAAAGTTCGAGCCTGGAACTATTCAGGATAAGAACTATAGTTCGGAGGAAAATATGAGAGGAAAAATACTGATATTCACCGGCAAGGGAGGAGTGGGTAAAACCAGCATAGCAGCTGCCCATGCAGTCAAGGCGGCCGCGAAAGGGTTCAGGACACTCGTGGTCAGTACCGATATGGCGCACAACCTGAGTGATATGTTTGAGAAGAAAATCGGATCGGAGCCCGCCCCGCTTATGGAGAACCTCTGGGGTCTGGAAATTGATCCCAATCATGAGATGAGTCTGCGCTACGGGAATATTAAAGAGGCAATCAGGAAAACCATGAATCTGGAAGAGGATGCCGAAGAAAGCTACGAGGACATAATCGTGTTTCCGGGGATGGAAGAGATATTCAGCCTGGTAAGAATCAAGGAGATCTTTGAACAGGAAAAGTATGACCTGATTATAATGGACTGTGCGCCTACCGGCGAAACACTCTCTCTGCTTAAATTCCCCGAGCTGTTAAGCTGGTATATTGAGCGTTTTCTTCCTCTGGGAAAAGTCCTCCTTAAAATACTCAGACCGATATCCCGCAGGTTCTTCAAGGTGGAGCTCCCGGACAAAAGGGCCGTATCTGATATCGAGAAACTTTTTATCCTTCTGTTTGAACTGCAGAACCTGCTCAAGGACCGCGGGCTGTGCAGCATACGGATAGTCACGATCCCCGAAAAAATGGTGATTGAGGAAACCAAACGAAGCTTCATGTATATGAATCTTTATGATTTCAATGTGGACGGCATTTACATAAACAGGATTATTCCGCCAGAAGTAAAGAATAACTTTTTTAATCAGTGGAAAGAACTTCAGGCCGGGTATGTCAGCGAGATAAAAAGCAGTTTTGCAGATGTTCCGCTGTATTCCGTTAAATGGTATGAGTCTGATATAAACGGAATTCCCGGTCTGGAACGGATCATTGCCGATTCGCTTGAAGATGACAGTGTTCTTGATATTCGGGAAATAAAACCGTCCGAGAGCTTTGAAAAAACAGAAAGCGGATATCAGTTTTCCATAAACCTTCCTTTTACGCAGCGGCAGAATTTCGAACTGTTTGAATCAGGTACCGACATAATCATTAAAGCCAATAATTTCAGGCGGAGTATTCCGCTTCCTGACACTATCAGGGCATTCAGAATAGACAGTGCGGATTTTGCCGACAGCAGACTGATAATCCGCTTTGGGAAGGGTGCGTAATGGAAGCAAAAAAAATAATCGCCGAAACTGTCTGTTCCTTCATTAAATTGTACCGGGACCTGAAGGACTGCCTGCCAAAGGAATGGAGGGAAGAAGTCGAATCGGCTGAAAAGAAAGTCAGTGAGTTTATTGCCGGAATTGCCCTGGAAGTGGCGAAAGCAGAAAATGCTGGAAAAGAATCCGACTCGGTTCCGGCAAGGAAAGTTGATATTTCATTCGGCAATACCGGTCCAAAAGACGAAAATGCCGGACCGCATACCGGAAAAGGAAGGAAAGAATGAGGATAATTTTATACACGGGAAAAGGCGGAGTTGGAAAAACTAGTATCGCAGCTGCTACTGCGGCCCACATGGCCTCTCATGGGAAAAAAGTATTGATAATGAGTACAGACCAGGCCCACAGTCTTCAGGATTCATTCTGCATGGAACTGGAAAACGAACCGAAAATGGTGACTGATAATCTGTATGCCATGGAAATTGATTCGATAAAGGAAAATGAAAAACTCTGGGGAGTATTGAAAAAATATATCGAAGATGTGTTTTTCCTGAAAGCCGAGAGAAATCTGGCTAACGAGGAGCTCCTGGTATTTCCCGGATTCGAGGAACTTCTGGCATTGCTTAAGATAAAGGAAATAGAAGCCGCAGGGGAATATGATGTTCTTGTTGTGGATTGCGCGCCCACCGGCGAAACCCTGTCGCTTCTAAAGTTCCCCGAGATGTTCAAATGGTGGATCACCAAAATCCTTCCGGCCAAAAGGAAAGCGGTAAAAGTAGTCAGGCCGATCGCAAAGAAGCTTATAAAAATCCCCATACCAGAAGATTCGGTTTTTGATGAATTTGAAGAAATTTTCAACAGACTCGATGAACTCCATAAACTTCTTCTGGACCATAGGAAAACCAGTATGCGGGTGGTTATGACTCCCGAAAGGATTGTGATAAAGGAAGCACAGAGAAATTTCAGCTGTATCCATCTCTTTGATTTCAACGTGGACAGCATATTCGTAAACAAAATCCTGCCCGGGAAGAGTATGACCGGCTACTTCGGGGCCTGGAAAGGTATTCAGGAAAAGAATATGCAGTACATAAAAGAATCATTTGAACAGGTGCCGGTTTTTCATGCTCCTCTGCTGGAACATGAACTGATAGGAATTGAAAATCTTAAGTATATGGGCAGGGAAATTTATAAGAATACGGATCCTGCGGAAGTTTTATGGGATGAGAAGATTTTTACTTTCGAAAAGGATGATGACCGTTATTTTATGAAAATTCACCTTCCCTGCATCGATAAGGAAGACCTTGAAATGTTTCAGAGAGGTGATGAAGTAAGCATTTCAATAAAGAATGAAAAGAGAAATTTTGTTCTGCCTAAAAAACTGGAATCCAGGCAAATTCAGGGTGCGGATTACAGCGACGGTTATCTGATTATTCAGTTTGCGTAACAGAGGGCCCTGGTCTGCTTCATTGCGGCTTAATGATGATCCTGTTGCCGGTATTGAGAAAGATTGCGAAAGCAGTTTTGTTTCAGTAAAATTCAAAACAGAAATATTACATGAATGGGACGATATGACAATGTTGATTGCAAAAAGAAAATAATGCCTTTTTCAGGAAGCGAAATACGGGGCAGATCTCTTACAGCGGGATATTATAGAGAATATACTGTTGACACAATTTTAAACTTTTCATATTTTAATACTATATAATTATGGGAACATATATACTGAACAAAGAAAGAGTTACAGACTTCAAGCTTGACGAAAAGCTGTACAACGTGCTTATTAGAATAACCAGCCCGGGTGTTGAATTTACAGATTTAATTCACAAGCACCAGTACAGGGACATTCTGGAGCTCAGGTTTTTTGATTTTCCTGATGACTCAAGCGGGCTGTATATCTTTAATGATACAAATCTGAAAAAATGCATGGATTTTTTCACCAGGCATAAACACTGCCAGAACATGGTTATTCACTGCGAAAAGGGAATAAGCCGGAGCGCAGCTGTTGCCGTCGGCTGGTTTCTGTTTACCGATAATAATCACAGTGTTTACAAATTATATCATGATGATAAACATCTTCCCAACCGGCTGATTGTGGAGCACTTTTACCGTGCAATGAATCAGGACATCAAAAGAATTGACAGATGGGAAAAGGAACGTTTCGAGCGTCTGACCGGTAAAAAATACCCGGATTCAAACTGACAGAAGGGCATTTGATATAGTCATATCATTTTCCGGAGTTTTCATTTCCGGAATCCCCGACTACGAACTGGCTTACCATATTTTCCTGGGATTCGGCAAGACTTGATAAATCTATTGCAACTTTGTTATTTTCCTGGACCTGAAGACTCATTTCTTCAGTGGATCCGCTGATCTGCCTTATTGCTTTATTGTTTTCCTGATTTATCTTTTCAAGGTTTTCCACGGCTGTTCGGATATTTACGGAAAACTCCTTCAGTCTGCTTATCGCCATGTTGATGGCGCTGTTTGAAGTGATATTCGTTTCTGCAGCTGCAATTATATCATTCAGCGATTCTTCAGATTTGTCTGCAGATTCAATTGCGGTTTTAATAATTTCAACTTCATCCATTATTTTGGAATTTATTGTTTCGATGCCCTTAAGAGTCTCCCTGATCAGATCGGATATCATTGTTGTACTTGCATTTGATTTTTCCGAAAGCTGTGTGATTTCGGAAGCAAGAACAGAAAATCCCTTTCCGCTTGATCCCGCCCTGGCCGCCAGGATGGCAGCGTTCATGGCAATCAGTCTGGTCTGGGATGCAAGATCATCAATGAATGTTATTATTTCACTGATTTTATTTGAGTTATTCCCGAGCGCATTTGTCAGTTCACTGGTTTCGAAAATCATCCTGCGTGTCTGCTCCAGAGACACATTGCTTTGTCTGAGTACCTCAGCGCTTGTTTCAGCCCGGTCTTTTGTCTGTCTGGCTGTTTCTTCATTCTGCCCTGAGTTCTCGGCTATTTCGCTGATATTGCCGGCCAGGATCCCTATTTGCTCTCTGGTTTCATTTATCTGATCAGCCTGTTTGCCTGTACTTTCCGTGATCAGTTTCATGGTTTTCGTAATCTGGTTTGTAGCCTGACTTGTCTGCGTTGAGCTTGCGGCAAGGCTTTCGCTTGCGGCATAAAGATGCTGGGTATGCTTGTACACGCCTTCAAGCATCCCGCGAAAATTGACCGGTTCCGAATTCAGGGTGATAGCAGGGATATTCCTTTCTGATAATTCATTGATATACGGTGTCAGTTCTGTATCGAAATGCGGCAGGCAGAATGCTGAATATCCACCGGAAATGAGTTTGTCCATTTCTTTCCTGAAGGTCTGCGCACTGAAATTGCCCGATGCAATACTTTCCGGAATTTCTATGCCGGTTTCAAAACCGAATGCAGAGATTTTTTTCGCTGCTGCTGCAGCCCCTTCATATACAGGCTGCCAGAAATTTATACGGGACGGAAGAATCACGGCGATTCTGCAATTATTCACTGCAGCATCGGCGTCCGGTTCTGCCAGGATCCCGAGTGTTTTTGCAGACATTTTCCATCCCTGTCTGTCGTCCCAGAAATCAGTGATATTTTCACAGGTTACTGTTTCCAAAAGAGTTAATCTTCTTTTTACAAGCGGTTCTTTTTTGTTAAAAAGATAATTTGCCATCAGAATAACAGGATCATGGCCCTGAATATAGGGATTCTGGGACAGCGCAGCAGTAATTGTTCCGGATTTTATCGCCTTTACGGTGTTTTCGGTAAGGTCGTGGCATATAACTTTAATTTTTCCGGCTTTCCCTGATTCCACAAGTGTTTTTGCGACTGCCGACGGAGATTTGCCCGAAGCAACGTAAATCCCGGAAAGCTCAGGATACATGGATATCAGATTCCTGGTAATCTCCATAGTGAGATTTTCATCCCTTTTGTCTTCCGCAATTTTCACAATTTCAATATCCGGAAATCTGCTGTTGATGGTATTTAAAAAGCCTTTACGCCTCAGGTACTGGCCGGTGTTTGTAAGGGAGAAAACCAGAATAGCAATCTGTCCGCGGCCGTCAAGAATTTTCCCGAAAACTTCACCGCATTTCTGACCTTCAAGGTATGAATCGGCTCCAATATAATAAACCCGTTTACATGGGATTGCACTGATGCTTCTGAATTCATTAATTATTTCCGAAACAGCTGACTGAATGCCGGCAGTCGCTGTTTCAATGCCCTTCAGGCTGCTGATACGCGAAGAAACGATTTCTGCCGGTGCTGAGGGAGGAATCCCGAAACTGATATTGCCCCGTGAAAACTCAGATACTGCAATAGAAAGGTTTTTAAGATCGGTATCACAAATTATCCTGTTTTCCTTCTCAAGTCTGCGGGCGGGAATAATGTAGGCAATCAGAATGAATACAACAAGAAATGCTGATATTAATATATCAATGAAAAGAAAAAAAACGATATTTATTCCTGGAATAATCAACAGCATCTGCAGTATTGCCAATAATATGACTGGAAGGTGTTTGAACTTATTCTTGATCACTGCTAAGTATTTTCCTTTATTGTTTCTGGATTAATTCTATATACAGAGTCAACCTCTGTCAAATTATATAAGCAGAAGAAGACCTGCCGAATTAGTCCGAAATAAGTTTTCTGATAAAACCGGACCGGCTCCCATATCCGCAGTATAAAAAAGAAATGTTTTATAAAAATATACCAGATCATAATATGAAACATCTTTGGCAAATCTTTCTGATAAAATAGCGGTAATTTTAAACGTTATGTCATTTTTTTCGGATTACCTCCGGAAACTGAAAGCATAAATAAAATTTAATAATGAATTATATCAGACGTTGCGCTGATAAACAGAAAGTCCTTTCCTTAAAAAGGACTGATCATGGGTAAAAAATCTGTTTTCAGGAGGATTGTATGAAAATCAGTGATTCAAAAAATATTCTGATTTGTTAAACCCTTCCTTTCTTCTTATGAACAGGAAGGGCGGTAAAATCATTGTAAAACGCAAAGTTTCTTTAAACAACACATAAAAGGAGTGACAGTTAAATATGAAGCAAATTCTTAAAGTATCAGTTTTATTATTTATTTTCATTATTATGGCAGGCTGTGATTTTTCACAGGACATTACAGCCAAAACATTTTCTGCAGACTCGGTTTCCGGCAAGGATGTAACCACAACGGCATCTGGTAACG
>CAZKOK010000061.1:0-11676 GCA_964554355.1 uncultured Spirochaetia bacterium
AAAAAACAAATCAGGAACTTGCAGAGGCTCTTTCAGACAAGGATATTCTATTAATGGAAGTCCATCACCGTGTTAAGAACAACCTTACAATAATCTCCAGTATGATAAACCTCCAGGAAGACACAATTAAGAACGAGGAAGAGAAAACATACCTGAACCAGCTGAAGGGCAGAATCATGTCTATGGCACTTGTCCATGAACAGCTTTACAAAACAAAGGATTACAGAAAGATTGATCTGAAAATGTATATATCCAGATTGCTTAAGGAACTCGAAACTACTTTCAACTCAAATCACGGCAAGATATCAATACAGACTGATATATGCGACTGTCTGCTTGATCTGAATACTGCAATTCCTCTTGGACTTGTCATTTCGGAACTTTTGACAAATGCATTCAAGTATGCATTCCCGGAAAACAGGGACGGAGAAATCTCAATTACAATGAAAAAGAAAAACAGCCATATATACCTGGACATCAAGGATAACGGAATACCCTTTCCTCACGATTTCCCGGAAAATGACGAAAGCCTCGGCCGTATTCTTGTCCGCGAGCTTATCAGGCAGATTCGGGGTGAAATAACTCTTGATAAAGGAAAAAAAGAATACAATATCAGGCTTAAAGAAAAGCAATAGAAAGGCGTCTATGCCAGATCACTGCATATACTTTTCAAGATCGATCAGCCCGTCTGCAGATACTTCCACCCCTTCCTGCAGAAGCATATGAATCTGCTCTTCCCTGCCTTCACCTTCCCGGAGCGCTATTTTTCCTTTTGAATTAATAACCCGCTGCCACGGCAGATCGTATTTTTTCGTCATGGAATGAAGAATCCTTGCCACCTGCCTTGCCCCCCCGGGATTGCCTGCCAGCGCAGATGCTTTCCCGTAGGTTATTACCTTCCCTTCAGGTACTGATGAAATAATTTTTATAATTTTTGCCGTAAAATCTGTCATAATGTTCTCATATGATAATAAAACTGATAACATGCTGTCATTGTTTTATGATAACATATTTTTGAAAAATATTGAATTTTTATCTCTATATATGTATTTTCATATATAGAGATATATTCAAAAATATCCGGAGAAGGAGCAGCTTATGAACAAGATTGAAAATGTGATAATTATCGGGTCAGGCCCTGCCGGTCATACTGCGGCAATTTATGCCGCCAGAGCAAATTTTGAACCGCTGATGTTTGAAGGCTTTCTGGCCGGCGGCGTTGCAGCAGGAGGGCAGCTTACCACAACAACTGAAATCGAGAACTTTCCGGGTTTTCCCGAAGAAATATCAGGTCCCGAACTGATGCAGAGAATGCGTGACCAGTCCGAAAAATACGGAACAAGAATTGAAACAGAAACCGTTACCGCAGTTGACCTGAAAAGCAGTCCCAAAAAAGTATATGTCGGGGACACGGAATATCTGGCAAAAGCGGTAATTATTGCTACCGGAGCAACTGCCAAAAAACTGAATATTCCCGGAACAGATACGTACTGGCAGAAAGGCATTTCGGCCTGTGCTGTCTGCGACGGCGCCCTGCCCGTTTTCAGAAACCAGCCGCTGGCTGTTATCGGCGGCGGAGACACAGCCTGCGAGGAAGCCTCATATCTTTCCAGGTATGCCGGTAAACTATATATGCTTGTCAGACGTGATGTCCTGAGAGCTTCCAAGGCCATGCAGAAACAGGTATTCAGCAATCCGAAAATTGAAATTCTCTGGAATACTGAAGCGCGGGAAGCCGTAGGCGACAGCCTGCTCAAGGGCCTTAAAATCGAAAACAACAAAACAGGGGAAATGTCCGATCTGGAAGTACGCGGCCTCTTTTTTGCAATAGGACATACCCCGAACACAGCATTCATTAATGGCCAGCTCCCTGTCGATGAGACCGGCTATCTGCAAGTTAAAGACGGTAGAACAGCTACAGATATTCCGGGTGTGTTTGCCTGCGGCGACGTAAGGGACAAGGTTTACCGCCAGGCAGTCACAGCTGCGGGCTCAGGCTGCATGGCTGCGCTTGAAGCCGAGAGATGGCTTGCCGAACAGCAATAGGCTCACGCGACGAACGCTAAGGGTCAGGCAAGGCAACGTCTTTTTGATTTTATAATAACCAAAATAAACGTTGCCTCGCCTTTATCGTTGCGCTCTTCGTGTGAGTTATTTTATCCGGAACTTTATGGTATCATATATCCCAAAGCCAGGTGGACAGATATCGTTCACCGGTATCGCACAATACTGTAACAATCAGTTTGCCTTTGTTCTCAGGTTTCGCGGCTTCCTGGAGTGCTGCCCATATATTTGCACCTGATGAAATTCCGCCCAGGAGTCCTTCATTCCTTGCCAGATCTCTCGCTGCCTGTGCTGCATCTTCCGATTTTACCGTAATTACACCGTCAAGAATGCTTTTATCAAGGACATCGGGTATGAATCCGGCTCCGATTCCCTGAATTTTATGAGGACCGGGAGCTCCTCCCGAAATCACAGGAGAATCAGCCGGTTCAACTGCGAAAATCTTTATATCCGGATTTTTTTTCTTCAGAGCGGTTCCGACACCTGTAACCGTACCGCCTGTTCCGACACCTGCAATAAAAATATCAACCCTGCCGTCCGTATCTTTCCAGATTTCCTCTGCCGTGGTTTTCATATGCGTCTGAGGATTCGCACTGTTTTTAAACTGCTGGGGAATGAATGAACCGGGATATTCTTTCTGAAGTTCATATGCCTTGTCAATAGCACCCTGCATACCCTGATCGCCCGGAGTAAGCACAAGCTCTGCTCCCAGTGCCTTCAGGAGTTTCCTCCTTTCCTGACTCATGGTTTCAGGCATGGTCAGGATAAGCCGGTATCCCCTTGCAGCCGATACGAAAGCAAGCGCTATTCCCGTATTGCCACTCGTCGGCTCAATTATGACAGTATCTTTTTTTACAAGACCTTCCCTTTCAGCTGCTTCTATCATTGCCTTTCCGATTCTGTCTTTGATACTTGATAGCGGATTGAAGCTTTCCAGTTTGACTGCAATTTCTGCGTGCAGCCCGTCTGTTAATTTATTCAGTCTGACCAGAGGTGTATTCCCGACAAGATCAGTTATTGATGAAGCTATTGACATAAAATCCTCCATTTTCTGACTTTTTCAGTAATGTATATAAATATTACCTTTCTGCTGAAATAAAGTCAATATATTTCACCCCGGCAGCCGGAATCCAATCAGTGTTCAGGGAAATCCGGATAAAACTGACAATTTTGTATATCCGTAACCTGCGAACCTACAATTCTGTAGGAAAAACAGAGTCAGAATCACAGATTACTGCTGAAAAAAACATATGGAAGATTTATTCTTTCCTAAATCATTATCCTGAAACAAATTAACTTTCACATTGCTGAATCTGGACTGTTTTCAAAAAAAATGGCACAGGCTTTGCAACTATAAAGACAACACACACTTCCCGGAGGTGCTGCGGGAGCAGCCTGTGCTTCTTCGGCGCCTCCCCCTTCATGGATCCTTCCAAGATTCCATCCTTTCAAGCCGCCGGGTTAGATCCCCGGCTTTCTTTTTTAAAGAAAGGACACAGAGAAGACAGAGGGCACAGAGTTAATAAAGCATCTGTCATTCCCGCGGTAATCTATATGGATGAGAACCCTGGTAAAATAGAAACCAAAATCTATAACACATTAAAACGTCGAAAAAATTATATACCTCTGCCAATTGTTTTTAAAAAAAATAGTTATAAAGTTATTGAACATTATCAGGCAATTAAAGACTTTAATAAGAATAGAATGAAAAAAGCAGGGAAGATATCTGCTTTAGTAAATTTATCAGGCTCACAATCACCAAAATAAATCGTATAACAGCAGATACCCTGCTCCTCTCTGCATCGCCTTAATTACCGGATTCTTTATTGTCAAATCATGCAAGTGTGGATATAATTTTATATCTGCAACTGCCCGGAAACTTCGGGTATTTGCAAAACATTAAATTTATTCCGGCAAATGAATTTCAGGAAGGTTCCGATGAATATTGAAACTCTGAAGCTGTTCGCTGAGTATAACGAAATTTCCAACAGAAAAATGAATGAATTTGTGTCAAAACTGTCGGAGGAGCAATGGAACAGGCAGTTCGGGGGATACTTTTCTTCGGTAAAGTCCTTATGCAACCACATTTATATAAGTGATTTCAACTGGCTTAAAAGATTTTCAAAAATGCATGTATTTAATTATATTAATGAACCGGTATTCAGACAGGATATTCAGTTCGGAACAATTGTACTGGAAACTGTTGATGTCTATGAAGCCAAAAGAAAAGAGCTTGATGCATATATAAAAGAATTCATTAATGAACTCACAGCTGAAGATATAGACTCATCTAGGGAATATACCGATTCACATGGGACCAGGCATAAAAAAAGCTTCGGCGGGCTTATTCTGCATATGTTTAATCATGAAACCCATCACAGGGGAATGATTTCACTGTATCTGGAAGAGATGGGAATAGACAATGATTACAGCAATCTGGCCGGTATATTGTAATATTATCCATATTCTTTTCAGCTGGAAAGGAAATTTCGTTAGATGAAAAACCGGATTAAATTATACAAAAGACCGGGCCGTAAAATAATAAACCATATTGCAGATATCGCTTCGCTTCTTACCGAAAACTGGTTCACTCCGAATGTTCCGGAAAATATCCGGATGGACCTGATGTTTCAGGACGCGTTATGCCTGAAAAAGCAGGAGGAAATCCTGTCGTTTATTGTGTTCACGAGCCTGGACGGATCAATAAATATTTCCCTGATGGGGACTCATCCGGATTTCAGGAATCAGGGATTCGGCTCGGTTTTGATTGAATACCTGTTTGAGTATGTGAAAGGACTGGGATTTGGTCAGGTAACGGCTTTTACGGTGCCCCCGGACCGCAAGCCGTCATATGCTTCAACGGTGGCATTCTACAAAAAGCATGGATTCAGATTTAAAAAAAGATATAATGAACTCTGGGAAAGCGGGGCCTTGGAATTTGTGAAAGAATTATAAGGATATTTGCCTGCATATTCACAAATGCTTTTGCTTTGAGGAATAAATGAAAATAAAGAGTTTCAAACCTGATGAAAGGTTAACAACCGCTGTATTTGACCCCCGGCTTGAAAACAGCGGGCAGATAAGTAAAGGGATATATACCTGCGGTACCTGCGGAAACAATATCCGGTTCTGCTCATGGGATTTCAAAAAGCATTACGGATCGGAAATCTCCTGTTTTGATTCCGAAACAGAGAAACAATTCCTTAGCTTCAGGGAAATAAATCAGCTGCATCAGGAATCCTTCCTTGATTTTGAATGTCCCGCATGTAGATTGAAAATTCGGTTTATTTTCAGGGTATTTGAATTTGCCATGGCCGCATATTATTATGAAGTGACGGAAATTCTGGAGGGGCAGTGATTCAGGATCTTTTATTTTTTCCCTGGCATACGAGTGTCAAAAACCAGCTGGATAATAGCTTACTATATCAGCTGACAAGGTCATTTCCGCGAAGGCGGAAATCCAGGGATTTCACGCATGAAGATTCCCGCCTGCGCGGGAATTACAAGGCCTCGATGGAATGACCGCCTTTTCGGACTTATGCGTAATAGTCAGGACTTCGCGGGAGAATGACAGGGGCTTTATGAACTCTGTGCCCTCTGTCTTCTCTGTGTACTCTCCTTAACAAAAAAAAACTGCAACTTGTCCCCTATTGTATGATAGCCCCTCAACAATAAAGGCAAATTGCAGCAAGCTTCTCCATTGTCTCCTGACTTATATAAAATCCGGAGATTAGTTGCTCAATCGTTACTAATATTAAGCAACAATCATGCCAAATTCTGCAGCTACTTATAAAATTATTATTATATCAGAAATATGATACTCGTAATTCCTTATAATATAAAGAGTTAGAAATAATTTTTATTTTTGGTTTTTCAGTAAAAACCGGGAAACAAGGCAAAACAGCCAAAATTCCAGTAAAAAGACTGCCGAAATCAGCCCATATTGTCGTTTTTTTCGACATTTCAGTCGATTTCTATTCTTTCCAGGCGTGAACGGAGTTTTCTTTCACTTATTCCAAGCATTCTAGCTGCGCGGCTTTTGTTTCCTTCAGCCTGGGAAATCGCGGTTTTTAACATTTCCCGCTCAAAATCATATATTTTCTGTTCATAACCTTCTGTCAGATCATGGGGATTGAAATCGATTATGCTTTCAGGAGTGGATGTATCAAGCATTATGTCCTGTCGTGTTATGTTCTGACCCCTGGCAAGAACGCAGGCGCGTTCGAGAATATTTTCAAGTTCCCTTACATTTCCCGGGTAATTGTACTTCATAAGCGAGTCAAACGCCTCTTTACTCAGTCTGAACTCCGTTTTGCCCAGCCTTTCCGAGTTCTTTTTAAGGAAATGCTCAATAAGCATCGGGATATCTGTTCTTCTTTCCCTTAACGGGGGGATCCAGATTGTAATTACATTAAGGCGGTAATAAAGATCTTCCCTGAATTTCCTGTCCTTTATCTGCTGTTCCAGGTTCTGATTTGTAGCAGCAATAATCCTTGTGTCTGTGTATATGGTCTGGTTGTCTCCAACCCTCTCGATTTTTCCGAACTGCACAGCGCGCAGTAATTTTACCTGCACGCTCATATCAATTTCGCCCAATTCGTCGATAAACAGGGTCCCGCCGTGGCCTTCTTCAAACCTTCCCATTCTGTCCTGAACTGCCCCGGTAAATGAACCCTTTTTGTGTCCGAATAATTCGCTTTCTATAAGGGTCCCGGGAAGCGCAGCGATATTTACAACAACAAAGGATTTGTGCTGCCTTGCAGAAAGCTTGTGAATCAGCTGGGCAATAAGCTCCTTCCCTGTTCCGCTTTCTCCGCGGACAAGTACGGTTGAATCACTGCTTGCAGCCCTTACAGCAATATTCAGCACTTTTTCCATTTCGGAGCTTTTATAAATAATAAATTCTGTCTTGGGGACCTTGATTTTTTCGGTTTTAAGGATTTTGTTTTCCGACTGCATGTGCAGGTTTTCCGATGAACGCTGCAGGAGTTCATGTATTACATCCGGTTTTATAGGCTTAAGCAGGTAATCGTATGCACCCTGCTTCATAAGCACAACAGCTTCGCTTATGTCCGTGCTTGCTGTCATGATGACCACTTTTATTGCCGGATTCAGTTTCTTAACATATTTCAGCACATCCAGACCGTTGATTTTCGGCATAAGGTAGTCGGTAATAACAAGATCAATCGGCTGTTCATTCAAAATTTCAAAACCTTTTTCCGGGTCAGAAGTGACAATCAGTCTACAGGGCACATCATCAATAGACTCAATATAAACCTGAAGAAGGGCAAGCTGGTCTTCAGCGTCATCAATTGCAAGTATGGACAAAGTATCCATTTTTTAGTTCCCTCATTCTATCGTCGTTTTTTCGGGTCCGATGCCCGGCATCAGCCCTCTCTTTTACAAATATCGGTAAAAAATATGGAAATATCAAAAAAAGATAATTCATATAGAATTAATTCCATTATATACCAGGATTACGCATTTTGCAGAATTTTGTGCCTGCTAATATTGTTTATTTTTCCGGCTGCCCCAAAGCTTGTGTTTTATTCGGCAGCGGCAGCCTTCTGGACTGCATATATTGAATGAATATGATTATTTACGTATACTGGCATTATCCTGAACAAAGGAGAAAAGATGATTTCTGTTGAAAAAATCGGCGGAACATCAATGAGCAGCTTCAGGGATGTTCTGAATAATATAGTCTATGAAGGCGCCGAAAGGAAAATCCGTTACGGAAGGGTTCTTGTTGTCTCTGCTTACGGCGGCGTAACCAATCTGCTGCTTGAAGACAAAAATACGGGCCAGCCCGGCATTTACCAGAAATTCGCCGACGCCGATGATTACGAAAAAGAACTGAATCTGCTGTGTGAAAAACTCAGGGAAATAAACAGAGGCTTTGCCGATATCAAGCTTAATACCGAACAGGCTGATGTTTTTATTTCTGAAAGGATCAGTCAGACTGCGACTTATCTCTATCACATGGCCGAAGTCATGGCTTCAGGATATGTAGATAAAAAAAATCTTCTGCGTGCGGCAAGGGAATTGCTTGCGTCAATAGGTGAAATTCATTCGGCATATAATTCTGTAAATATACTAAACAATAACGGAATAAACAGCGTTCTTGTGGATTTAAGCGGATTTCATGACACTCATGCCTATTCTCTTGAAGAAAGGATACACCATTCATTCAAGGGCGTTGACATTAAAAACAATATCGTTATCGCTACCGGCTATACAAAATCGGCCAGCGGAATTATGCGGGAATTCGACCGCGGTTATTCCGAAGTCACTTTCTCAAGGATCGCGGTTGAACTGAATGCCGACGAAGCCGTGATTCACAAGGAGTTTCATCTTTCATCTGCCGACCCCAAAATAGTGGGCATCGAAAATGCAGTTCCCGTAGGTTATACCAATTTTGATGTGGCAGACCAGCTGGCAGATGTGGGAATGGAAGCCATTCATCCGAAAGCATCAAAACCCATAGAAATGCAGGGAATACCCTTAAGAATCAAGAATACCTTTGAGCCGGACCACCCCGGAACGGTTATTTCCAACGATTACTCCGGAAGACCGGCCAGGATCGAAATAATAACAGGGTCCGACAAGGTACGCGTAATTGACATTCACGATTCCAATATGGTAGGGGAAGTCGGCATTGATCTTGATATCATGCAGACTTTAAAAGATTTCAATGTAAGCTATATCGCAAAGGCCACCAATGCCAACAGCATCAGCATAGTTGTATGGGACAATACGACAGCAGAAAAACTCACCGCGGCCCTGCAGGAAAAATATCAGGAAGTAAACAGCCTGGATGTGGCCATTGTCTGCGTTATCGGCTCGAACATCGCCCAGCCCGGGGTACTGTCAAAAGCCACCCAGGTACTTTATGAAAACGGTATTAATATCGAATGCGTCTCCCAGGCATTAAGGCAGACCAATATTCAGTTCATTATTTCGAGGAATTCATTCGAGAAGGCGATACGCTGTTTGAATAACAGTCTGTGCATTGATTAATCCCGGGAACAACAAGGCAAATACCTCACGCAACGACGCTGCGAAAAGACGACGCGACGTTTACAATTAAAGCTTAATGGACTTCCGGGTAAATGGGATGATCAGCGAAAGATGATATTTGGTGTATGGTATCATCGATTGACTGATCAGTATTATCAATTATAAAAAAGTCTTCATTCTTTCTGCTGAAAGCTTTCATTTTGTCATGGAAATATCTGACCCAGTATTCTGGGGTTATGGAGTTGAAGCAGGTTTTCGTTTTTGTTCTCTGAATTGCAGTATCAGGTTCAGGGAACAGGATAATGAAAAGGAAATCGATATCTTTCTCTGCCAGTATGCCGGAAAACCTGGCATAATCTTCATATGTAAACACACAACTCAATACGATATTTCTTTTTGCAGATAAATATTTATCAATCTGATCCAGAAACACAGAATAAATTTCATCCGAGTTATATTCGATCCTTTTCGCTGTTTTTTCGTTCAATTCCTTAATAATCACATCAGCATCAATATGATAATAATCAAATTTATCAGCCAGTCTTTTCCCCACCGAGCTTTTCCCGCTTCCGCATGTTCCGTTTAGAATTATCAGCTTTTTTTCATGTTTCATTCCTGATATAAATATTGAAAAAACAGCATATATCAGATATTTTGGTTATATAATCTTCCTGATTTTTTTAAGCAGAAAGTATATTATTATAAACAGTATTTTAAATGGAGAAAAGAATGAAATACTCTGCCGGTAAAATAACAGCCGTAATTCTTCTTGTGATTGCTGCGGGATCTGCTTCGGCCCAGAATTATTTCAGTAAGGAGCTGTTTATGCAGCTTGAAAAAGAAGGTGAACTCACCAGTACCTTTAAAGGCCAGAATCAGCTTTCGCTTATCCCTGACCTTGATCTCAGCCGCGAAATCAAGGCTGATGTCAATTCACTCAACCCGAAAATCGGTGTGGAAATTCTTTCTATCATGGATATGCCTGAACATATAAAAGCGATGAGTGCAGACGAAAGAAATCTTCACCTTTACAATTCGATGCGGAAAATATCAAGCATGCAGGGCATTGAATATTACTCACGGTCGCGTGAAAAAATGCGTCTTTTGTTTGAGCAGTCCTTCATCGTTGACGCACTGAAAAGTAAAACAGCACTTCCCGACAGTCTTGTAAAGTCCATTCCGGGAAAAGACAGGCTTATGTGTTTCCAGAAGGATCTTTCATTCGGTAAAAACTATTACCAGCTTGATTACTCTTACAACGCAGGGGCTGTTTCTCTCCGTTATATGAACCTTGATTCAATGTATTATTCGCTGATAAGGGCCGTAGGTCCGGAAAATCTGCATATCCATCTTCTGGTTCTGTGTGTTGATGACAGGATAGTCCTCTACAGCGTCAGCGCCGCAGATGTATTAAGTCTGTTCGGTTTTGAAAAGAAGGTTGAAGGTTCATTTTATGAAAGACTTAAGGCAATAAGAAACTGGTTTATTGATATCCTTTAATCAGGTATTTTTGACTTTCTGGGGAAGCACTCCACCGTGCAGAAGATATCTTTCAAATACATCGGCAGGCACAGGTTTTGAAAAGAAATAACCCTGCATCCTGTCGCACTGCATGGTTTTAAGAATTTCCATCTGCTCTTTTGTTGCGACACCTTCAACTATGACCTTTTTGTTTCTTGATTTTGCGACATTTATAATATTGTTCAGAAATTCCTTTTCCTCATCGCTTGAGGCAATCGGATCGATAAATGATTTGTCGATTTTCACGGTTTTTGCGGGAAGTTTTTTCAGGTAACTGAGACTTGAAAGGCCCGTTCCAAAATCGTCGATATAGAGTTCAATACCGAGTTCGGCCAGCTCATTCATCTTCTGTATGGATGATTCCGGATTTTTCATTCCGTCTGATTCTGTTATTTCAAGTTTCAGGCAGTCGGCAGTTAAAAGCGCAGAGCGGTCAAGTACATTGCGCAGAATATCCGTAAGCTCCCTGTTTTCATACTCCCTGGCAGAGAGATTGACCGATACATACAGATTGAAGCTTTTTATCCACTGCTCAAGCTGCCTGGTTGCCGAAAACAGCACCCATTTCCCGATTTCATCAATAAGTCCGGTCTGCTCGGCAATCGGAATAAAGTCATTGGGAGGAATGAATCCCTTCTCCGGATGTTTCCAGCGGATAAGCGCTTCTGCACCGGTAATTACTCCATGTATGTCTACAATCGGCTGATAATACAATTCAAACTGCTTCTCATAAAGCGCTGTATAGAGGTCCTTTTCCATTTCCAGACGTTTGGCAGCGCGGCTGTCTATGCCTGTGTTAAAAAGCATAAACTCTCTCTGCCTGTCCCTTGCTTCAAACATCGCGGAAGAAGCCCTGGCAAGCAGTTCTTCCTTTTTATTTCCGTCGTTGGGATAAAGTGATGCACCAATAACAGGTTTGAGGCTGATGTCGGCTCCTTCATACCTGTAGGGATTTATTATTGCTTCATATAATTTAGCCGCGACCTTGGCAACATCAACTGCATTGCTGAGGCGGGTAAGAATTACCACCAGATCATTCCCTTCGCATCGGCAGACATGGTCGCTGGCCCT
>CAZKOK010000062.1:0-11607 GCA_964554355.1 uncultured Spirochaetia bacterium
GGTTTCTTAACTGGTCAACAGACAGGGGATATAATAAAAACATGTAAAAGAGAGGGAAGTCTTGACCAGGCAATCCGCTTTGAGAAACCGAATGATTTTGCATCATTACTTAAAAAATACCAGGCGGTTCGCAGACTGCTGTTCAACGGTCAGAAAGCATGGCACTGGTTCAGAAAATATCAGATGGAACCTGTAAACAGAATTTCAGGCAGTCCTCCGCAGTATCTTGTGCTGCCGTCAACAAGTCCTGCCCATGCAGTAAGCTATGAAAACAAAAAAAAGCAATGGGCGGCCGCTTTTTCTGCCTGATGACTCAGAAGCCTTAATATAAGCGGACAAAATAATCACAATATCTGTTCAAAATAATCCATTTACCGCAGACATGGCGGATGTTATGGTAATATCAGGTGCAGAATATCTGCATTCCCGGAAGGAACCGCAGCCCCGTCTTTTTCATCTTCCCTTTTTTGAAAACCTTCCAGCCAGGTTTCAATGTATCCATTTATTCTCCGGGGTCGCTGTTCCCAACGGTTCCTTATTTTCAGGTTACTGGAAAATTAATTGAAACCCTTGTTCCGCCGCTTTTAATATTGTCTATTTCCATAGTACCGTTAAGCTGTCCGACATTTATTTTTACCAGATTCAGACCGAAATGGTCTATGCTGTCCGGTTCATATTTATCTCCGATTCCGATCCCGTCATCTGTAAATTCAAGCAATACAGAAGAACCGTTTTTTTTGAGTCGGATATTTATTTTTCCTTCTCTGTCCGGAAAGGCATATTTAAAGGAATTGGTTATTATTTCATTTGTCAGAAGGCCGATATAAACACAACGCTTCATATCAACTGTCAGCCTGTCAAGGTCCGTAGTCAGGGTCACTTTGTTTGTACTGAAGTCGAAAAAACCCAGGAGCTGGCTGGCAAGCGAAAGCAGGTATTCATCAAGCCTGACATCCTTCAGATTGGAAGATGGTTTATATAATCTGTCATAAATGAGTGACATTGAACGGATTTTATTGTTTGCATCCAGAAAAATACGTTTTGTGTTTTCATCCTTTATTTTATCACTTTGAAGGTCAAGCATGCTGATTATTGTAACCAGATTATTTTTGACGCGGTGCTGGAGCTCTTTCATAAGCATTTCTTTTTCATCCACCGAATTTTTCAGAATTTCCAGCGTCCTGGTGCCGTTTATCGCACTTGCCAGCTGGGTGGCCAGCGTCAGGTAAATCCAGTCATCCTTAAGTGCGTAATCAAAAAAAATGCAGCCGATTATATCTTCGTTCACCTGAAGCAGATGGACATTGTATGTCTGACGCTTTTCACTGTTAAATAGCTGGTTGCCATATGGCTGTCCTTCTGCAGGCTGTTCGATGCCCTCCGAAAGATTAAAAAGCAGACGGCTTTCCATTCTGCCGTTTCCCCTGCGGGAAATATCATAGATTATGCATTTATCGATCCGGATTTTCGGCAGGTATTTGGAAAGAACGGTTTTAATTCTATCCAGATTGAACATTGTATTAAGATAAAGATTTATCCTCTGTGCTTTTGAATTGATCTGCTGTTTGTACTGTTCCTTTTTACCAAGTATTGATTCAATTTTACTGTTCAACAGGAGAAGCGATTTGACCCAGATTTCATTAATTGTTCTGTTCTGTCCGTATATTCCATCCGCAGATTCATCGATAAGCCTTCTCAGGAAAAGAATGTCTTCCTGTACCATTCTGATGTGCTCAGCCGGGAAATAATAGCTGTCTAAATATTTATCCAGCCATTCCGTAAATGATTCACTGTTATTGTTTTTGACAGCCAGACTGAAGTTTCCAAATAGCTCATCAGCATCAAGAATTGACAGATTCTCTTTTAATAACGCTGCTGTTTCCTTTCCGGTCTTTATTTCAGGAAGAATTTTTACCCTGTTTTTCAGGTGATGACTGCATCCGCAGGAATCCCGTCTTATTATCCTTGATGGAGCAATACAGGATTTTTCGGTCTTTTCGCCTTTAAGTATCCGTGCCAGCATATCGCATCCCATATATCCCATTTCCCGGAACGGGAAGTAGACTGTTGTAACAGGAGGATCATTGTATCTGCATAAATCTCCTTCTTCCCAGCTTACTATGGAGATATCTTCCGGAACACGAATTCCCGTGGATACAAGTCTTTCGATAATTCCAACAGTATCATTTGAATGCATAACCAGCATTCCGTCAGGCTTGAGTTTCTTTTCATCAAAGATACAGCTGATAATTCTGTCAGCCCGGTCAAAGAAACCGAAATAGGGCTTATGCCCGATATCACGGTTTGAAATGATACATTCAGGATTGAAAACACCGTATTCCTTCATTTGTTCAATATAGCTGTCAATTCTGGTGTCCGGATTTGTCGGTTCGATATATACGATGTTTTTCCGGTCATGAACTTCCCTCAGATGTCTGACAAGTTCCTTTATATAGAATTCACCGTTCTGATACACCGACGGATAATCTTTATGGTTTTTCCCAAGAATTACAATCGGGATACCGGATTTTTCCTTAAGATATTTTGTAACAATTTCTGGAGGAGCTATCCAGTTAAGAAGAAGCAGACCGTCAATATCCAGCTTTTCTGAAATCATGCATATTGTTTCAAGAATTTTCTCAAGCATATCTTCATCAGGGAAGTAATCGATGTTTACGCTCAATGAGAACCTGATAATGTCCGCATCGTATTTTTCTGCAGCCTCTATTACACCTGACAGCATATCACTTTGAAAATTCTGATATGCAGTCTGAGTAATAAACGCGATGCGTATGCGCCTGTTTTTCATTTATTAATATTTTAATTGATATTCACTGAAATTTCATTAATTATCTGTCAGAAAAACAGCCTGTGAGCGAAGTTATGCGCGTTTCCGTGTTTCAGTAAGGTTTATGTTAAAATTCATCATTAAGAAAAAAATAATATAAATCCGAAAATCTATTTTCTTTCTTTTGTAAACAGGTCTTTAAACCAGTCAATTATTGTATGTTCTTTCATGTCCCTGAATTCACCCGCATCAAGAAAAACCCCGTAGCACTGGGGGCAGCTTTCAAACCAGATGTGGTGCTGGCGATTGTCTACCATTCTGATCATTTCGGTTTTGCAGTTCGGGCAGTCAAAATGGTCTATTCTGTTGTATTCTTTACCAGTATCGGCATCACCGGTGTCGATAACTTCAGAACCCTTTATTTTTAAAAGGTCATCTTTCTCAAGTATTTCAAACCACAGACCTCTGCAGTTGGTGCAGCGGTCCACTTCTATGTTTTCATAACTTATTTTCTGCATTTCATTCAGGCATTTCGGACATTTCATGATGACTCCTCTTTTATGTCTGTTTTAATTTTAGAACGGACCTTATGAAATGGCAATCGGTTTTTATCCTCCGTAATTGCTACATACTGAATGCCATGCCGAAGATATTCACTGCCGCATGGACAATAATCGGGGGCCAAAGCGATTCGGTTTTCTCATACAGATAACTCATCAGAAGCCCGAATCCAAAAGCCGACAGCGCCCAGGTAACTGATGCTATCCACGGGACATCAGGGGCCAGATAAAAGAAATGCGTCATATGCCTGATTCCGAAAAATGCTGCCGATATGAATATTGCCGATTTTACTCCGCCTGTTTTTTTTAAAAGGCCCTGCATGTATCCGCGGTAGAAAAGCTCTTCGCCGACGGGTGCCCACAGAACCACAAATGCTCCGAAAATCATCATTGCGTCGTCGGGCGACATTCCGAATTTTAGCGATGCCGATTCCGACAATGCGGTCAATGCCGCAGTAAGTGAATAAAAAGGATTGTCAGCCACGCCTGCCAGTCCAAGTATTTTCTCAAGAAGAAATGTGCAGATACCCTGATCCCAGATAAGTCCGACCAGGAAAATCAGAAGGGTAATCTTCCAGTGCCGTTTAAATACCTCTTTGATTGAAGCGAACCGAAATGATCTGAGAAGCAGCGGAACAAGTATTGCCAGAACAGCATAGATGATAAAGTAGGGCGCCCATGGCGGGAAAATGCTTTCCAGCAGAACTACAGCCGTAAGAACCGTGGCCGTAATTATTATTCCGGTCCTTGTACTTAATTTTTCTTTCAGATTCATAAACTTACCTTTGTCAGTTTTTACTGATCAGTATGCAGTACAATTTGAATTTTGTCATGCGGTTTTTGTCTGTTACCGGAAACCATGTTATCACCGTAAACAAAGCGTTATCCCTGTGAACCCTCTGTCATCCCGCGGAGGCGGGGATCTCTCTGCAATACGGCACTTTCAGAATTATTTAGCTGGCGACAATTCCGATGAAATGGCGGGTAAAAGTATGGGGTGGATCAAGGGTTTTTCTCGTAAAATAAAATTCCATTTTGACATCTGCTCTGCAAAATTTCTGCCTTTCCTGTCTATTGCAGAAGGGGAAAGCCGTTCGCCGGATTTTTCCCATTCTTCAATTAAGTCAGTATATGCGGGTTCTGTAATTTCTCTGAATTCAATCAGGGTATATCTCATAAATTTCCGGTACTTAATTCTCCGTTCAGGTTCAGCTTTGAATTATAACATAGAGTTCTGCGGGGTAAAAATATTTTTATGAAACTACATCCTTGTATCTGAAACAATCTGCGAAAAGAATTTATAGGAAAATTTCCCGCTGTTTTTTACATTATACATTGCCTTGTCTGCTTTTTCGATAAGGTCCTTTATATTGCTGCCGTCTTCAGGATAAACGGAAATACCGATGCTTACCCCGACTTTGGCAGATGCGTTTCTGGCCTTTATCTCCACAGGTTTTTCAAGTTCGTTTATTATCTTTTCAGCAACCCTGCCGGCGGCGCTTTTTGACGAGTTCGTTCTCATTATTGCCACAAATTCATCTCCGCCGATTCTTATAAGTTCATCACTCTGGCGCATGCATTTCTGCAGCCTTCCTGCAATCTCTCTAAGGACCTTGTCGCCCGTAAGATGTCCATACTGATCATTCACAGGCTTGAAACTGTCCAGGTCCAGATACAGAATGCAGTATGAATCCTGTTTGCGTTTTCCCGAGAATTCATTTTCAATCAGCTGGTCCAGATACTGTCTGTTGTATAAACCGGTCAGTTTGTCGCGTACAGCCATTGATTCGATGTCGCGGTATGATGCTTCGAGGTCCTTGTGCTCTTTTACGATGTCATTATAAAGTTTATGGACTTCGCCGTGGATCCTTGCATTGTCCATGGCGATTGCCAGATAAGATCCGAGGATTTTGAGTGCGCCGAGGTCGGCGTCGCTGTATGCTTCGGGTTTGTCGGTCTGGACGGTTACAAAACCAAGTATGCGGTCCTCAACACTTAACGGAACACAGATAAGTGATTTTATTTTCAGCAGTTCGGATGTCGGTTTCTTTTTCAAATAGCCGGACCACTGTTTTTCAATGTTGCCGATTATTATGTCACGTCCGTTGACAATACACCACGCGCCGAAGAGTACGGCCGGATCCAGAGGAAGAACTTTCGGCTTCTGTATTTTCCCGTGTGATATGAAAAACCTGTAATCGATATTCTTTTTCTGTTCGCTGTAAAAACCGATGCCGAAGCAGTCGGCAGCCATAAGGTTTTTCAGCTGACGGTTAAGAGGGATAAATAATCTTCCCAGGTCAAGCGAAGAGGCAATCCGCTGTCCGATTTCCATAAGGTTTTTCATTCTGGTATTTTCTTCCAGAAGCAGGTTGTTCGTTTCGGCCAGACGTTCGGCTTTTTCTTCAATTCTTTCAAGTTCCCTGGCAATATACATATTTTCGATTTTTTTCGCATTTTCCTTTTTCAGCTGTTCGGTATTGTAGGTAAAGTAGAGTTTCTGGAAAAGCAGGGCCTGCTCAAGGTCTCCTTTTTTTTCAAAAGCAAGAGCAAGCGCTTTGTATGCCTTGGTAAGGAATGATTTTGAATCCATCTCGTCAAACAGCGCAGTAGACATCTGAATATGCTGAATTGCCAGATCATACATTCCGGCTGCAAGAAAAGCCGACCCCATCGAGTACAGGACCTGGGCTTTGCCGGATTTGTGTGAAACAAGTTCGCAGAGGGTAATGCTTGCCTGGAACGTTTTTGTCGCCTGCTGATAATCTTTGGTGCCGGCAAGGATCCTGCCCTTGATCTCCAGTGATTCAATCATTTTGATCCGGTCCCTGTCTGCATGTTCAAGCTGCAGGGCTTTTTCTATATATTCAAGGGCCGTATCATATTTCTGAATTCCAAGATAGGTCCGGGCCAGGCTGTTATAAGTGCTGATACGGTTTATTCTGTCATTTTCCGGCAGTTTTTTCTCAAGTTCCGAGAAAAAAGGTATGGCTTTGTGATATTCCTGTGCATTCAGGTATGTATTGCCAAGGTTGGTCTGTATTGAAATTTCCATTTCTCTGTTGTTACATTTTCGGCTGCCTTTCAGACTTTCCTGATAGCAGTCAATTGCTTTATTCAGTTCTCCAAGGGCGGCATTGACAAGACCGATCTGGTCAAAAAGCCTGATTTTGCCGAGGGTCCAGTCTTCCGAAGGAAAGTGGCGCTGGGCTTCCTGAAAATCAGCCAGCGCCTGCTGATAATTCAAAAGCTGAAAATTGATCCGCCCTCTGTTTATCAGGGCATGACCGGTTCCTTTTGAATAATCTATTTTCCGGGCCTGGGAAAGGCATTCTTCAATTTGCGGAAGACATTTTGACGGATCACAATCTAGATCTTTCCAGATTTGTTCGTTTTTGCGGTCTATGTCAGATTTTAAATCGGTTCTGGCCATTTTTCGCGAACCCTACCCCTCACCATGATTGAGTACGCGACTTTTTATATTGAAATCAGTATAAACCCGGCTTATACATCAGTCAATGGAAACCTTTTTTGCCGCCGTACTCTTTAATACAGTGCATAGAAGCTTGTAAAATGCCTGGAATTCGCTGATATCATGCCGCAAATCATGCATAAATTTTCAGACAATTCTGCATTATACAAGCTTTTGTACACTAACTGTTTTTTTAATTTGATTTCTATGTATCCATTTTTAGTATATCACCTGTCTAAAAAAAACATAAACAGAAGGTAATGTTCCAAAGATTGCGGAAAATTATACATAACAACGGCATAAAAATCTGTAGAATAATAAAAATCCTGTTAATTCCTTTATATACAATGATTAACAGGATTTTTTTCCTCAATCTTTGGAACACTGCCTAAGCAGAACGAAATTCCCCGGCCGGATGAAATTTATTTTTAACCAATGCATACCGACAATTAATCTGATGACCAAGATTGAACTTTTATCCGGGATGGAAATCTTCAGGGATCTTTCATCCGATGAAATAGCTGTAATCTCCGATTTTTCAGATATCAGGAATTATGCCGAAGGTGAATCGGTGTTTGAATCCGGAAGCGTCAGCAAATGCCTGTATATTGTCAAATCCGGAGAGATTACCATTACTTCAGGTATAGATGAAAGAGACAGAAAATCACTTGCCTGTTTTATCAAAGGTGAGATTTTCGGTGAATTTGACCTGTTTGAAGAAGACAGGCGCACTGCCAATGCGGTTGCCAACAAGGATTCGGAACTTCTTCTGTTTCCCGGTCCCAGACACAGCTTTGAAAAAGTCTACAAGACACACCCGGAGCTTTTTGCCCGCATTTATTACAAATTAATCGGGATTAACGCCGGCAGAATAAGGCATACCAATCAGCTGCTTTCGGAAAAAACCCAATGGACTGAAGAAATCAAGAAGCAGATGTTCAAGGATGAGCTGACAGGATTGTACAACCGGTCCTATATAAGCGAGGAGCTTGCAAAAAATTCCAGACAGCTGCTCGGTGACATTTATGCGGTTTTAATGATAAAACCTGATGATTTTAAATACATCAATGATACATACGGCCACGAAGCAGGCGATGCTGCCATACTGGTACTTGCCAATACCGTAAACGAAACAGCCTTTAAAAACCAGATTGTCGTCCGTTACCGCGGAAACGAGTTCGCAGTATTTCTGCCGGGTGCAAAAAGCGAACAGGCAGAATCACGGGCGGAAGTTTTTTCCAAACGCCTGAGTGGTCTGGATATGGGCAAGGCCATAAAAAAGGGCAGTCTTTTCATGACTTACAGCATAGGTTATGCTGTTTTTCCAATCCACGGCTTTGACTGCGAAGAAATCGTTCAGAAAGCTTTTGCAACAATGTTTGAGCAGAGGGAAAGCGGGGGAAACGGTATCCGTATTGCCGATGAAGAGGAAATTTCAAAAATAAAGCTCTTAAGGTCGGTTGATATTCTTTCTTCGCTTCAGCTTTTCGAACTTAAAATGCTGGCAGGCTATCTGAGTGATTTTACCGTTCATGCCGGCGATGTAATCTGCAGGCAGGGCGACCCGGGAGAAGAGCTGTTTATAATTGAAAGCGGAGAAATGGGCGTAATAATAAAAATTACTGACGGTACCGAGAAAGAGATTGTTTCCTTAAAATCGGGCGATTTCTTCGGGGAGATGTCCATTTTCGACAATTCGCCGAGGTCCGCGACATGCAGAGCCAAAACGGACAGTACCTTGCTCAGGCTGGCCAAGGAAGATTTTCTTAAGCTGATGGAGCAGTCTCCGGACACAACGATAACAATAATGAAAAACATGCTGAACATAACCTCGGACCGCATTGATAATTCCGGGAAATTCCTTTCTGAAATGGTAAAATGGGGTAATGATGCCGGCCGCCGTGCCCTGACGGATGCACTGACAGGCGTGTATAACCGGAGATATCTTGAATCGGTTATCGGCGAACGATTTTCAGCCTGCAGGGACAAAAGAAAGCCGTTTACCGTTATCATGGCCGACCTGGATTATTTCCGGGAAGTGAATGAAAAATACAGCCATGAAATCGGGGACAGATACATAAAAGAGGTAGCAAAAGTTTTCAGTGATAAGACTGATGAAATTGATATTGTGGTCCGATTCGGCGGGGATGAATTCCTGATAATTATGCCCGAATCGGACCTAAAGGCTGCAAACAAAAAGGCTGAAAAAATCCGTAAAAAAGTTGAAAAACTTGACTTCCTTTCTGCTTATCAGGGACCGGATATGAAAATATCCGTAAGCCTCGGTATAGCAGTTTTTCCTGACTCCTGCGATAATCTGAAAGCATTAAGGGAAAAGGCCGATTCCGCTCTGTACAAAGCCAAGGAAAGCGGCCGAAACTGTGTTAAGACAGCCGACTGACAGTACCGGATACAAACCTTGACTTTGCCCATTTCAGAGAATATCCTCTAATTTAAAGATAATTTAAAAAGGCGGCCCGTTATGAAAAAAGCGATATGCATTTCGTTATTTATTCTGTTATTATTTTTTTCCTGTTCCAAAGCAGGCAACAGTCAGAACCGGGATGAGATGATTACTGATGACAGCCTGGATATTCAGGGGGGAATGACCGCTCAAGGCAGCCAGAGCGGCACTGCAGGAAGTTCTTCGGAAGCGGATACCATGAATACTACCGGCACCCGGGAAGAGTATTCCGTTTCTTTCAGCAGTGATTCCTTAAGAAAAGTTTCGGCGACTGCTCATGCAAAGTATCTTGATGATCCCGCTTTATTTGTTTCTCTGGAAACAGCCGGGTTTGAGCAGAATAAATCTTTTGTTATCGGAAGCGATGTCGCAAAATTTTACGAAGGATTTTTTCCGGAAACAGGAAAAGACCTTGATACAATTCCTGCAGGGATTCCTCTGCCTATCGGCACTATTCTTCCTGACCTTGGTGAATGTACAGATAACAATTATGAATATGAATCATATTTCTATTTTGAAGACAACTATAATTATTTTTATAAAACAGAATACAAAGGGAAAAAGGGGACAGTTTTCGGCAGTGACCTGAAAGGAACGGGCTATTCAAAAGAAATAAATGAAATTTACAGTCACTATTATAAAAACGGGGCGGTTACCGATAAATTCTATCCACTCTCGGGTCTGGCCCGCTTAAGCGCTGAAATGCAGAAAAAACTTGAGAAAAGCAAGGTTGCAATTGAAAGTGTTCCGGCAGCCGGGTCCCTTCAAAATGATGATATGATAGATTTCTACCGGTGGGTCGCCGGTAATAAACAGCAGGCCCTTTTCATCACTACTGATCTCGCCGCTCACACCCTGCATCTTGTTTTTGACCGCTTCCTTCAGAAAATTGAAGAAGAGATGTTTACGCCCAGGCTTCTGCAGCTTATAGAAATTTATCTTGATAAAATAGATGAACTTATCACAGCTGATGACGGATCAGTCGAAGAATATGCCCGCACCCTGCAGACAGCAAAGGCATATTTCGAGGTCCCCCAGGCCATATTGATGGCTGCACCTGAAAAAACCGGCGGAAATGATTACTGGGACCCGGTTGTATACAGCGAAAAGGACAGGCAAAAGATTTATTCAGCATACTCTGAAAATGTGCAGAAAGAACTTGGATTTATTGAAGAGGCAAAGGGCTGGGAGTTTTCACCCGATTTTAAATACTGTGAGGATTTTTCCCAGTACAAACCGCGGGGGCACTACACGCGGAACGGAATACTGGAAGCCTATTTCAGGGCCATGATGTGGTTCGGACGGATACATTTTTACATTGCATATAACAATGAACCCCCGGAGTTTCCGATGGACTGCGGTCAGCCGGAAGGGGAGATGTTTCTTTCTTCCACAGATCTTTCCCTGAGGCTTGCGCCGGTGGCATCGCTGATAACAGAGATTACCGGTAATGATGATAAGATTTTTAATCTATGGGAATCACTTTTTGAGCCCATAACCTATCTTGTGGGAATATCGGATGACCTGTCATTTTATGAATTTATGCCTTTCTGGGAAAATATGGGAGTCGAAAATTTTCCGGGATTCAGCGCCGACAGCGAATCCGTTATCGCAATGATGAAAAAAGCCTACGCTGAACTCAGGCCGCCTGCAATAGCCGGTAATTCAATGGTTTTTGTCCCTGCAGGACCGGCCCCTGAGGACCCTGAAGAGGGTGAAAGTGAATACAATCAGCTGCCCCCGATGGGATGGAGGCTTTTCGGTCAGAGATTTACCTATGATTCTGCCGTTCATATGAAAGTTTCCGATCCGCGGCTTCTGGACAGATGGTTTGTAAGCGGGCTTGATATCATGGCCGCCTTCGGATCCCGGACGGCATACAATCTCCTTGCTCCGGAATTCGGAGAATATCAGACATTTCAGAAAAGAATTGATGATTTCAAAAACCAGTTTGACAGCTATGACGCTGATATCTGGGGCGAATCATATTATAACAGGATCCTTTTCCTGATCAGGTCGCAGGCCCGGTTCGAACAGGGGTCAGGTTTTTATTTTACCGAGACCCCGGTGTGGGACATTAAAGCCCTGCTTTCTTCCCATGGCACCTGGGCCGAATTGCGGCATGACACAATACTGTACGTAAAGCAGGTTTACGGCGCCGAAATGGGCGGCGGCGGTGATATCGAGCCTACATACAGAATCAAACCGCTGCCTATGCCGGTCTCCTGTGTCGAACCGAACCTTCCGTTCTGGGAAGGAGCCTCAGCAACGGCAAAAGATCTGTACAGCAACCTGCTAAACAGAGATCTTCTGCCTGAGTCAA
>CAZKOK010000063.1:0-11549 GCA_964554355.1 uncultured Spirochaetia bacterium
ACATGGTCGCTGGCCCTCAGGCATTGTTTTACCCTGATTCCGGTATTTTCCAAAAGAATATTCGTTATCGAAGCCCCGTGCTTGTCCCGGATATCTTCAAGATTGCATATCCTGATTTTACAGAATCCGCGGAGTTTTTCAGAAACCGATCTCGCGGCCTTTTCAAGTTCAAGATCCATCATCAGATCAAGTGATTTACTGTTAAACAGTCCGGTAACCGGATCACGGAATTCATAATTGGCAAGTTTTGATTCCATCTGGCCGATTTTTGAAATGTCATGTGAAAAAACCAGAGCATGAGTAACGTTTTCAGCGTCAGCTTTATATGGATAATAGGACACATGCATATACCGGACATTGATCCCGAAATGGAATTCATCAATATAATGAATTTCCTCACCTTTAAAACACCTGTCCAGGTATGATTTAAGTATGTCATCAAATTTCTTCTTTCCCCAGATATCAGAGACATGCTTTCCGACAACTTCGTCAACGCTTTTATCAAATACCCTGCAGTAGGAAGCATTCACAACTTCATAAAAATAGTCCCTGTTGATAAGAGTAATAAAATCAGGGGAGACATCCACTATGTATCTGTATGCCTTGTCATTCGCCATTTTTGATACCTGTCCAGTTTCCTTATCGGTTACGAGTTTGTAAAATCATATATTTTTTTTCGGATTTTGTAAAAATAATTTAAATACTTATATGAACTGTTGCAATCGTCTCTTCTCTCTGGTCATCAGAGATTATTCTTGCATCAAATACAATATCTTCGGTTTTGCATGCATCCTGCAGATATGAGAGATACAGAAGGCCAAGGCCTCCTCCCAGATTGTCCTGGTCGCCGGCCTGAAAGAAATCAGCAAGAGATGCTGATTTTACCTCCGTCTTCGTCCTTTTCTGAAGATTCCGCCTTTCCACTTCACCCATCATTCCCTTGTTGGCTACAGAAATATGAAGTCGCTGCCTTTCCCTGGCATTATTTGTATTTCCTTCAAGACTGAATGTCAGATTTACATGAATTTTATTGGTTTCGGCTTTCTGCCTGAGTTTTCTCCGGAATTCATCATCCTTAAGCAGTTCAGATATTTCCACTCCCGGCGCGCGGGCCATATTATCCCTCATGGCCAGATTTTCAAAATGGGTTTTTTCCGAATTCTGAAGAATTTCCATCAGCATCAATGCAATATAATCAGCAATCTTGGTCTTCTGCACAAAAGACACAAGCAGGTTGTTGATTCTTGAAAAGACTTCCATCTTGTCATTGGATCTGGATATATAATGAAAAAGGAACCATGTATTCGGTTCTATCACATCAATAAACTTCTGGGTTATCTGCATCTTTGTCTTTTTCTGGTCTTCCGTCAGTGACGCATCACGCTGTATAAGGGCATACGGTTCATATAAAAGCCCGGCCTTAAGGCTTCTTACGGCTTTTGCATTATCAGTCATGAATTTTTCAACAACCTTCGGATCAAAATGCAGCTCATTGTCCCTGGCTGCCCGCGGGTTGTTTCTTCTGAGTTTTGAAATAAGGTCGGATTTGTACAGAATTTCATTCAAAGTCGGTCTGATTTTTTTATAGAGAATCCCGTAAACTATCAGTTTGGTCAGATCAATGATTTCAGAACGCTTGCTTAAAAAATCCGAGCGGTTTATTTCTATGCCGTCAATCAGCATATTGCTGACCAGGTGCTGGACAAGTTTCGCATTAAACCCTTCCCAGGAAAACCCTGATTTAACGCGGCCGATATGCGATTTAAGATCTCTTACGGGAATCTTACGCCTGATACAGTAATCTATGCCCGAATCGGTTAAAAAAAACATGGCTGGAAGCTGTATCTGCGATTTTTTCCCGGAAATAGTTCCTTCGTTCATGCTTCCTCTGACAGAATTTTTATGCTGTCCCGTTCTGTTTTGTCAATATCAAAAGTCGACAACAGGTTGGTATATTCAAAAGTTTTCCTGATGTTTTCATGCAGGTCACAGAACCTGAATTTGACACTGTCTTTAAATTTAAACTGAAGGTTTATAAACAGACCGATTCCCATACTGTCCACAAATGAGACATCATGGAAATTAAAAATAACTTTTGAAGACTTTTTGTCCTCAATTGTATTAACCAGGAAATTCCTGATATCAACAGTATGAAAAATCTCTATGCTCTCATCAAAATAGAATATGAGAATATTGTTCTTTTCTTCAAAAGGAATTTTCATCTTGTCACCCCGATCAAATCCTTCTCAAAGTTTTACACATACATAACAGATTGTCAAATTTCATCTGTCTGCAGATCTTTCATGAATAATGCATAACTTTTAAAGGAACAAAAACATTTTTATTATGTGTTATATATTTTATGCCGTTATCGTATATAATTACCATGCGAAAAAAAATATTTCAAGAAGGCTGAAAAGAATATTATCATTTCCGGCCATATTTCTGTTTTTTTTATAGGGGTTTTTCAATGAAAAAAACCATGTCAATAATGTTTTTAATTTTTACGGTAATATTCAGCGTCCAGGCCGAAGAAGAATCTTCAGATATCAGCCTGTCGACAGTCGGCCCCCTTTTAAACACTGCACTTGTCGGATTTCCGCTTCCTACAGGTGCCGTAATCGGCATTGATTATACAGGAATTTCAGTCCCCTGGAGTGATAATCCGCTTAAAATATCCCTGCTGGTTTTGTGCGGCTATCCATCCTGGGCCTGGTACAGAAACCCGGATGGATCTCCGTTAAATGGAGCATATACCGACAATCAGGTGGTTTTTGATTACTTCACTGCCGGCTGGCAGACAGGAGTTTCCATTCCGTTTCCTTTTCCAAAAGATTCTGTTGAACTGGCCGGGTTTCTTTTTATAAAGGGATGGTATAACGATTATGTTCTGGACCATGAAAATCTTCTTTATTCATCTTCCCTTCCTGACAGAGACCTTCTTTTAAGCAATTCATTTCTGACAGGAATAAGTCTTTCGGATATTGCAGTCAGCAGCGAACAGCTGATAAAAGGAATTGAAACCGAGCTGTCCTTTGAATGGCACCCCGACTGGCCCGGCGACGAAAGCCTCGGCAGCCCTGATTTCATCCGGCTGAATTTTCAGGCCCGGACATATTACCCGCTGGTTGAAAATACACCTGCGGGAGGGCTGTATTTTGCAGACCAGGTATATGCCGATTACCTTGCCGGTGATTCAATCCCGTTTTATGAATCTTCGCTTGTCGGAGGCACAGCTATCCTGTCAGGCCTTGGCGGACTTGTCCGGGGATATGAAGACGGCGCATATGATACGCAGCTGAAACTTTCAAACAATCTTGAATTTCGCTGGGTTTTTCCGGGACTTATTTATATTAAACCGGACACTCCGCTTTTCAGACCGGTGGTATCGGTTTTTGCAGATGCAGGGTATTATTCTGATTATTTCGGCGATCCTTCAGGGACGCCCGGAGGATTTCTCTTTTCAGCCGGAGCCGGAGTTCATGTAACGGTGTTCAACATCCTGTCACCGGGAGTCTATATGACCGTTCCGATAGCCGGCAGTGCAGTTAACCGGGAGCCGTATTCGCTTTCCATCACTTTCAGTCTTCATTTTTCATCGAATTCTTAGGAAAAAATCTTTCAAAAGCATCCACAGCTTCTTTTACGCCTTCCAGTTCGGGACAGAACCGGAAGGCTTTATAGAGGTACCTGGCCGCTGAATCGACATCTTTCTGTTTTGAATAAACTTCGGAAATGAGTTTATAAATTCGCGCGCGGTCCCTGTCCGGATAATCCAGGGCAGAAATATCGGTCAGAAAACGCAGACGAAGAAGATCGTTATGATCCTCGTCAATCGGGCTTCGGCAGATCCTGAACAGATGCGCAAGCACTTCGGGATAAAAATGTCTGAAATAAGGTTCATCCTCTTCCAGAAGCGCAATACTGAACATTATCCGGAATGCCTTCACCGGACATCCCTGCCTTATATACTCCTCGGCCAGCAGAAAGGAAAAATCCATAAAAGCTTCGCGGTCGACATGCTGCCTGAAGTCAAAAATCCCGCTCTCGGTCAGGTTGTCATACAGCTCTACAGCCTGGGCTTCCCTGTCATGCAGAAGATCAAAGCATATCAGCCTGGCCATGCTTATCTGGTCTTCACTTCGCTCTTTGAGGAATTCACGGAAATCAAAATCATCCCCGCTTTTTTCCGCGTGCCTGGATAAATCAAAATTTGCCCTTGTTTCGGAATTGATTAGTATTTCATATGCTTCTTTAAGAATAATAAAGCTGTTGCCCGCTTTTGCTTCCTTTTGCGCAATGTCCGGGTGCAGCTCCTTGGCCAGTTTCCTGTATGCTTTTCTTATATCATATTTTGTTGCTTCCCGGCTTATTCCAAGAATCGCATAATAATCCTTCACAAATTTCTTCCGTTTTATTCAGGTATTACAAAAGAGACTTCCGCGCCTTTTCCGCTGATGTTTCTGGCACGGACAGTCCCGCCGTGGGCCCGGGCTATGCTTTCCACAAGCGACAGTCCAAGCCCGCTTCCGGGAACTTCCTTGGGTGAAGCCCGGTAGAATCTTTTGAAAATATTATATATTTCATCTTCAGGGATACCCGGCCCATGATCAATTACCGAAAACCTGATCATGGACCGTTTCGAATTTTCCTTTTTCACCCTTATAATTATTTCATCATTCATTTCTGAATACTTAAGCGCATTGGACAAAAGATTCACGATGGCCTGAACTATCCGCTGTCTGTCGCAGCGTAATGAAATATTATCCACTTCCCTGGTTATGGTTATGTTTTTATCATTTATACCGCTGATAACGCTTGATACGGCCGTCTCTACAATATCCGAAATAGGACAGTAATCAAGAATCAGATCAATAAGCGAGCCGTCATATCTTGACAGTTCAAGCAGATTGTTTATGATCCATTCCATACGCTTGATCTGGATTCTGCAGTCGCCCAGATATTCAATTCTTGATTCAGGATCATCCCCCAGAGGCCCGGAAAGAAGCTCATTAAACGTAGTTAATGCCGTTACAGGCGTCCTGAGTTCATGGGAAGCATCAGCCGCAAAGTGCTTCAGGATGTCTCTTTCCTTTTCCATCTGGGTAAAACTTTTTTCCAGACGCTGCGCCATCAGATTAAACTGTCTTGACAGGGTGCCTATTTCATCGTTTGTATTTATATCGCTTCTGATATGCAGATTGTCTTCGCGTATTCTGCTGACCGACCGGGTAAGCAGTGAAATCGGCCTGGAAATCCTGTTGCCCATTAAAAGACCCAGCAGACAGGCCAGAGTAACAGCAAAAACAGCAGCCAGAAGAAGAGCATTCCTGGCAGGATCAACTGAACGCGAAAAATCGGGACCTTCGCTTAATTCAATATAGCCGAGTATGCCTCTGTCCCCGATTACAGGAGTAATATATGTGCCATCCCCGGTTTCCACCATTTCACCGGTCGGCGCCTTGTCCATTTCATCCCGGGAAGGTGCATTAATATTTGAAGCTTCATCATAAAACGAATCAAAAAAGAGATTCCCTTCCAGCGAAAAGCTTAATTCAATAGTTGCCATGGGTTTCACTACACTGTAGGAATCAGCAAGCAGTTCTTTTCCGGTATCAAGTATTTTTATATGAACATGTCCCATTTTACCGAGAACAGTAATTATCTTCTGAATTTCATTTACCCTGTTCGTATTCAGGGACTGCTGTATTTCCATGGCGACATACCTGGCGGTATATTCAAAGTTTACTTTTACCTGGCGGTTCAGATAGTTTTTTATCAGCGAAAATGAAACTATTCCTACTACAACCGCCGTCAGAAGAGATATTACCGCATAGCTTGAAATGAGCTTCCAGCGGATAGAAGCTTTCCCTAAAAAAAAGAGAACTTTTATTTTCCTTCTGGCTTTTTTTTCCAAATTCTACAAAACCTTAATTTCGCCGGAAAATCTGTATCCGTAACATCTTACAGTGGTAATATGGTCGGGCTGTGAAGGCATTTCTTCTATTTTCTCACGAAGATGTCTGATATGAACATCAACAGTACGCTGATCTTCCAGAATGAAATTCTCGCCCCAGACAGCGGCAATCAGGTCTTTTCTTGATATGGGCATGTTTCTATGGTCCAGAAGATACCGCAGCAGCTTGAATTCAATGGGAGTAAGGTAAAGGTCCTGTCCATCCTTAAAAACCTGCATTTTCCTGTAATCGGCCATTATATTTCCAAATTGTATTTTTTCAATTTCACCGGCACTTGAATATGCCCCGTAAGCCCTTCTGAGCTGGGCCTTGATTCTTGAAAGCAGCTCGGGGAAAGAAAACGGTTTGACAACATAATCATCCGCACCGATTTCCAGTCCGAGTACCCTGTCCCCTTCTTCATCTCGCGCAGTCAGCATTATAACGGGAATTGTTGATCCTTTTTCCCTTAGTGTTCTGCACATCTCAAAGCCGTCCATTACGGGCATTCTTATATCAAGCAGCACCAGCTGTGAGTCCTTTTCATCAATCATCTCAAGAGCAATCCTGCCGTTTTCCGCCCTTTCCACAATATACTGCTCCTGCTTAAGTGAAGCAACAAGTCCTTTTGCAACAGCAGCATCATCCTCAACAACCAGAATTTTCCATTGTTCCGCCATATTGGTCTCCGTTAAATTTAATAAATATCATGCTTTTTTTACATATTATGATAATAACTCACATATAAAGCCCTGATCAAGAAAATAAAGAAAATGTAAAAAAAACTTAATTTAACATAAAAAATGATATTCTTTTTATTTCAATAGAAAACCATCTCCTATGGAGGTGGTCCACCAGCTTGGAGCAGGTGGAAATAAAGGCTATACCTCTATTTTTTCTGAAGGAACATACGACCACCGGGCTGTCCGAAGGACAGCCCATGATCCCCTATGGGGAGCTACGCAAAACCACCGGCTTTGCCGGTGGGCATTTATTTTTCCAGGAATTTTCTAAGCAGATCAAAGGGAACAGCTTCGGAAAAATAAAAACCCTGGATCTGTTTGCAGTCCATATCCTTAAGCATTTCAAATTCGAATTGTTCCTCAACCCCTTCGGCAACCGTATCGAGATTAAGGTTTTTCGCTATTGAAACGATGGCCTTGACAATTTCCAGATAATCCGAGTCTTTTGCCATTTTCATGATAAAACTTCTGTCTATTTTAAGTGCATTGATATTGAACTGCTTGAGATAACTCAGCGAAGAGTATCCGGTACCAAAATCATCAATTGCAAGCCTGAAGCCGGCTTTTTTTATTTTGTCCAGCTCCCTTTTTACCTGGTCCTCTTCATCCATCAGTATACCTTCGGTTATTTCCAGTTCAATCATATTCGGATCAAGTCCGGTTTCCTCAACAACAGCCATAAGACTGTTGGCAAACGTCATACTGCGGAAAAGGAGGGGTGATATATTAACGGCCATGTGAAGATGAGTCATCCCATCATGGTGAAGTTCGGAAAGTTTGTAAAGCGATTCGCGGATTACCCATCTGCTTATCGGATATATAAGTCCGCATTCTTCGGCAATGGGAATAAACTGATCGGGCGGCAGGTACGTGCCGTCTTCGCGCTTCCAGCGGAGAAGCGCCTCCATCCCTGCCACACTGCCGTCATTCACGGATATTTTCGGCTGATAGTATACTTCCAGGTTCTGGTTGTCCATGGCCTGCTTCAGGCTGGTCTGAATTGAAAGCTTTTCTTCTATCTGGCGGTAATATTCATCATCATAAATACTGAAGATATTCCCGCCGCCGGATTTGGCCTTGTACATGGCAATCTCTGCATTCTTGATAAGATCGTCTGTATTGTCACCATGTTCGGGACAGAAAGCCACACCGAGACTTGCCGTAATATTCAGTTTCTCATCATTAATGGCGATTTCATCGCGTATGCTGGTCAGGATTCTCTGGACAATCAGATTAAGCTGTCCTTTTGTAAGCTTGTTTTCTATTACAATAACAAACGAGTCCCCGCCGATGCGGGCAAAAAGATCATTCTGTCTTAATGTTTCCTTTACTCTTGATACCATTGTACCCAGGACCACATCGCCTGCTCCATAGCCCAGAGTTTCATTGATAATCTGAAACCGGTCCAGATCAAGAAGAATAAGGACAAGGTTTATTTTCTTTTCAATTGCCTGCTGTATATAGGTATTAAGGTACTGCCTGTTCGGAAGTTTCGAGAGTTCATCAAAAAAGGCATTTTTAAAAAAATTGGTAAGCATGTCTCTGCGGATTTTCTCGACAAAAAAGGAAATTGCTATAATAAGGAGATAGATAGCAGACAGCCTGACCGAAAACATCACGTCAAAGCTCAGTTTTCCGGAAAACAGCCCCGGAATAAACATAATCATATTAAACAGCAGATAAATCAGAGCATTTGCAATCAATCCCTGTCTTTCTCCAAGTGCCAGAAATACAACAACCGGATAGACTAGAACAAAAAGGAGATTATATTGATTGCCATATCCGAAAAAAGGAACACTCAGAGCGCAAATGGTAATCAGAATTGAAAACAGAATTTTGGTCAGCGATGTAAATTTTTTTTTGAGATAAACAGAAAATCCCAGAACGCAGGAAAGCAGGACAAGAGCAGAACCGCCGACAAAATAATCCTTGCTTATAAAATTATATACTATGAATGGAAACAGAATTATGGCAATTGCAGCCATTATTTTGAGTATATGTTCGGCCCTGTTGGCTTCGAGGAAATTCGTATAAATGGTGGGCTTTATTGCCGAACCCCGGTATCTTTTGCTTTGATCAATCATAATTACCAATCCAGTTTATCAATTACCATTATCAACTGTGTAAAGCCTGCGGTCAATTGTTTTTATCAGGTGACAGTTTATTTCTTATTCAGTTCGTAAATTATAGACACGGCGAAACATGCCGTGGATATAATTTACAATGAACTGAAAAGAAAGAAACTTTCACGTAAAAAAGGCAGCCGACGGCTGCCTGAGTAAAGGGAATACAAAGAAAAAACCCTGGAAAAGGTTTTTCCTGACTGCCTAGTTAATTGTGATCGAACCGGTATCGGTAACCGCTGTGAGTTTTACCGGTCCTGATCCTTTTTTCAGATTTCCGGATGCTGTTTCTCCCGAAATTTCAATCCTTCCCAGTTTCGAACGCGCATCTATTGTCAGCGATTCAGGATCATTAAGAAGTGCTACATGGATCCTTCCTATATTCGATTCAAATACACTGTGCTTGTCCAGATAAACATCGACAGCATTGATTGATCCTATCTTGGTTCCGGCCCTGATCTGCCCGCAAAACGAAGAGAGATTGAGATTGCCGGTATCCAGGTCCACTTCCAGATCGCCTTCCAGATAATCTGCATAAACGGTCCCGGTATTTGAAAAAAGCGATATATTCCCGGCACAGTTGGTTAATTTTATCGGACCCGTATTGGTGTCAATAAGCAGATCGGCATCAATATTACTGGCTGCAACGGCCCCTGTTGCTGTATTTATTTCAACATCGCACCCTGACGGAACACTGATTTTGATTTTATACTCTCCTTCAGGAACAGGTTTAAAACCAAAATCCTTGTTTATATCCAGAAATAATTTATGCCCGGCAATGTCAGCTTCAAGAGTAAACGGGGCTTTATCAGGAGCAGAATACTCTACAGTTAATGTCTCCATATCATGAGAAACGACATCAACACTGAATATTGATCCGTTTTCCAGTATAATTTTATTTATATTTTCATATGAAGCTGAATCTGTAATTTCTTCAAATCTGCCCGCGGAAAAACACGACACAGCTGCTAAAAACACTAAAAGCAGCCCGATTACACGTTTCACCATTACACATACTCCTCTATATTATGGAACACGGCGCCATTGTTAAAGTGTCACTTTTTTGTTGCCCGCGAACTATTTGTTGTCCCAGGAAATCATCTGTTATTCCCGCGCATGCGGGAATCGACGGCAGCTAAACATTACCATATTCGCCTGGTATAAAAGCCTGGAACATAAAAAACCAATCATTTAAATCTCCCCGTACCTCTACCCTATACCATCTGCGGCCCTAATAAGTGAAAAGCCGGTCATGAAAGGATAATTCAGCCGCGGATAAAAGTGGGGCTTAGCTTTCGCGAGAATATCTTCGACATTCCCCCTTATGCAATAATAACTTCGGTATTACGCTATCGGGCGATGGCTATCGCACGAACATCCCTGCGGGATGTCGTATTGGTACGGGGAGATTTACCAAATCCAGAGGTATTTGTTTGTTTTGGAGGTTGGGTCCTTTGTTTTTAATTGTACTTTCTATAAAAGAAAGATGACAGTTTTTCTTACTTTTCCATGAGAAATATACTACAATTATTATTAAAATATCAGGGCAGCCGAATAATAACGGTAAAAGGGAATGTTATGAGAAAATACTTTTTAATAGCTGTTGCACCATTATTATTGTTTTCATGTGCGAGCGTTATGACTGTTGATGAAGCCGGCGGCGACATGGGCTGGGAAATTATTGATATCCTTGGCTATCAGTCAGAACATACTGTTGTAGTCAGTTATTTTCCGGAAGGCGATGAAATAGGCGAATTAAGCTCCTACCTGCAGAATCTGATAACAATCAGCGCATCAACTGCAGCGAGTGAAGAAGCTCCCGGTATTAAGGTTGTAAGCCGCTATTTTCTTGACCAGATAATTGAAGAACAGAAGTTTCAGGTTTCAGGTCTGGCAGACCCCGAAACCCAGTCCGAAATAGGAAAGCAGCTTGGTGCAGATATAATTGTTACCGGAACAATAGTGTTTATGGATGAATATGAATACTATGTTATCAACGCCCAGGTAATTGAAGTTGAAACCGGTATTGTGAAAGGCGGCTTCAGTTATGAATTCGAGACTGAGGAATTTTAGCTGTTACTGATTGAGTATCACCGCGATTTGAACCACAGAGATCACAGGGTTTTCATTGAAGGTCTAATCATCTTCCTTGGTATAAGCATTTAATTCAGAAATAAATTTAAGGGTTGTGAAAACAAATATAAAATCATAAATAAGAAAATATCAAATGAGAACCCGATTAATTTGAAATACCAAAGACTCTCTGTGTTCTCTGTGGTTCAAATTTCCTCAGATCTTATAATTAGCAGGTATATCCGTGGTTCAAATTTCCTCAGATCTTATAATTAGCAGGTATATCAAACAGCTCAAGAACCCCCGAATTACGGCGTACCTTATACCATTCACAGTCCGGGAAATTGATGACAGCAAGGCCGCAGCTTGGGACATCGGCTATTCCGGCATCTGTCAGTTCATCAAGCAGATTCGTGATTCCCGGATTGTGCCCGATAAGCATCAGTTTTTTATGCTTCTCATCACAGCCGTGGATTACTGAATAAAGATTATCAATATCTGCCCCGTAAATTTCATTATCGATAATTATTGCATCCTCGGGATATTCCAGGTATGAAGCGAATATTCTTGCTGTAGTGACTGCCCGGTGGGCAGGACTGCAGATAATCAGGTCGGGAATTATCTCCTTTTTTGCCAGATGAGATGCCATGGTT
>CAZKOK010000064.1:0-3398 GCA_964554355.1 uncultured Spirochaetia bacterium
GGGGAGGGACAAACATCCTGATCTTACGGAATATCGGAATAAATGTAGCAGAAATAAAAATAGACATAATAGTGATATAAATTATTGTCTGGATCAGTAATCCTTCCTGGATCATTTCCGGTATGCTCACAACCAGGAAAACACCTCCGAACAGGCATATGCTGTACATAATTGCCGGAAGTATATCTGTCCGCCATTTTTTTATCGAAAAGGAATTTTTATGTTCAACCATATTTTTTTTCCCGATATTGTCAGCATCAAAATATAGAAAGAATATGTTTTGTTTACTTTCAACAATTAACAGCATTACCGGAACAGATGGGATGTTTACTGCCTTATCCAGCTAATGCAGAATTATTCCTTCAATTAAAATTATAATAAAGATTAATAATGGAATGCAAATATTCGAATCCGGATTTCTTTACTGATATATTATCGAATGAGAGCAGAGTTTACCGGAAAACAGGAAATTTCTTCAATATTAGTCTGCAGAAAATGACAGAATATTTCAGGCGTCAGGGGTATTTCCACTCTCCGGGCTGCAATGCTGCAATCGATTTTTATGACGTCGTAATCCTTGCTGTCACACCAGAAATACGCTTGCGCGAAAAAGGCGTCGGCGCGTTCCTGTGTCTGATATACTCCACCCCTTCGCCGTCGAACAGGGGATATTCGAGGTTGTTCTCCCCGTACTCCTTTTTAAAATGAAGACGGAATGAATGCTTGGGATCGGTTTTCAGCCGGCTGTATCCGCCACGTATCCGCAGGCCTGCATCAATGCGGAAATTTCTGCCGGCACCGGTTCCCGCCACGTGACCGGTCCCGGCGTTAACGGATGGCTGGTTTAGGGTATGGCGCCCTATAACTTTTACTATTATTAACTAACGGAAAGTCCGTGGGCCGTCGATCCGGAAGGGGTGACGGAAAGCGTCCTGGTAGCCTCCGGCGGCCGATTCCTCTACGTTACCGACGCCGTGAACCCCATCACCGAGTTCTATAAAATCCAGGATATAATAATACGCGTTTTGTCAATCTGCCGGAACACGCAACTCATCCCTGGAGGAACTCTATTGCCGCCCGGGCGGCTGCTTCCGGCTGTTCTGAAAACACATTCAGCCCCGCGTTCTCCACGACACGGATAATGGCGTTTTTTATCCGCCGTTCGGCCCGGCGTGCGGCCTTTCGATTGTCATACCAGGGATTGTGGCCGGACAACAGCAGGAGAAGGGGACATTGTATCGCCGCCAATTCACCGTTGGAGAATTTCCGCGGCATGATGAAGGAGGGACGGGAGTTCCTGGAAATATAAAGGAATTTCTCCACCGATTTTTCCTGGACAGCGTCATCCGCTGCAAACGATGGGGCGGAAATCGAACGCGCGTACCGTTTAAGTTTTTCACGGGAACCGGCGGAACCGAACATGCTGATCGCCGCGCCCAGGCGCATCTGCCGTATGCCTCCGCCGGGATTGGCGCAGATAACTTTCCTCGTCTGTTCGGGCAGGGAAATCGAGTAGAAGAGCGCTTCCCAGCCGCCTTGATGGATGCCCAGGAACTGTGTCCGCTCAATCCCCAGGGCCGCGAGTAGTTCCTTCATCCAGCAGGCGTAGTCGTCCGCCGAAGCGATCGGCTTCTTCATTTCGCTTTTCCCGGGATCGCCGATTCTATCGGGCAGAAAAACCTGAAAGTACCCGGCGAGTCTTTTGAGGAGGAGGGTTTCCCTCCAGTAGAGGATGTCGTCCCCTATGCCATTGGTAAGAAAAAGGGGTGGGCCCGCCTTCCTCCCGCAACACAGTACATGGGTGTTTCCGTATTGCGTGACGGCCCGGAGTGATTCGTACGGAACGGGCCATTGGGCCATGGCCGGTTCGTAATAGGTCTCAAGATATTTCTTTCTGGTTTCAGGCGTGCTAAAAATGTCCATAATTTCCCCTTCTTGATTGGAGCATAATGGCAGGAAGGCTGTTGATCAATATGCGGATCCGATGAACGAAGAACCTGGTAAACCTGTACAAAGGATCTAAATTACCAATTATGGCTGTCCATTAACTTCGATTTTAAAAAAATGAGGTTATTGGACAGCCACTGAAGTTTTGATTTATGTTCAGAACTCTCATTATTTGCTGCTATAGTCTACGAAAATGGTACATAGTCCTTGTCTTTGTCGTATACGGTATTCGTTGACTGGAGTCATAACAGGGTCTCAGACCTGGAGACACAGCCGGACTGTTGTATTAATTCGATGGGGGATTTGCTGAAGGGGTTTTTTCCTGAACAGAATCGTCCGGGTTGTGGACTATATTTGGGAGTAACTAAAGGAAGTTATATGAGGAAATATTTTTGATAGGGTTTTTTTCTGTTTATTCTGTTTGAATATGCATTCTCTAAAAGTATTTTTATTGATAACACTATTGAAATGAAGGATGTTTCAGAAGGTTTAATCCCGTATTTTCCAGATATTATGCCACCAACAATATAATGCATTTTCATTTATAATAATACTTTTTATAGCTGTAATTGGAATATGATTACGATATTTGATGCTTATACATTGAATGTGATAGATAAATTTCAGCTAAAAAATATAAAATATCATGAACCTATTGCAATTAGGATAAATACTAATGGAGATTTAATCTTATTTACAGAAGATATTGACAGCAATCAGTCTATATCACTCCCCGGAAGCCCGTACCGTCTCCAATTAAAACCGTAGTGTCGTAGCGTCGTCGTGTGAGACAAATCCGTGTAATCCGCGAAATCCGCTGTTTTAATAATCTCTGATGGCTTCAGGCAAGCCTTCTCCCCACTTGCCAACATCCCCCCAAATCTTTATGATACACACAAATAAATTACCGAAAAACGGGAGAAAATAATGGACACCAATACCATAAAAAAAACAGCGACAACTATAAGAAGCCTCTCCATGGACGGCGTGCAGGCTGCAAATTCGGGGCATCCGGGACTGCCGATGGGCTGTGCGGAACTCGGTGCTGTTTTATACGGATCAATTATGAATATAAATCCGAAAAACCCGGACTGGATCAACCGGGACAGGTTTGTCCTTTCGGCCGGGCACGGCTCAATGTTCCTGTATTCGCTTTTATTCCTTTCAGGTTTTGATATTAAGCTTGAGGAGCTGAAAAATTTCCGCCAGCTCCATTCAAGGACGGCCGGGCATCCTGAATACAGGCTGATTCCGGGGATCGAAACCACTACCGGACCTCTGGGGGCAGGGTTTTCAAATGCTGTCGGTATGGCAATTGCCGAAACAATGCTTGCCGCGAAATTCAATACAGCTGACCGGAAAATTATCGATCATTATACATATGCGCTTTCCGGCGACGGTTGCATGATGGAAGGTATTACTTCGGAAGCTGCTTCACTTGCCGGGCATCT
>CAZKOK010000064.1:3408-3903 GCA_964554355.1 uncultured Spirochaetia bacterium
CTTAAACTGGGCAAGCTGATCGTTTTCTACGATTCAAATCATATAACAATTGAAGGTTCAACCGACCTTGCATTTACCGAAAATGTCAGGGCCAGATTTGAAGCTTACGGATGGCAGACTCTGGAAGGTGATGCTCAAAACGGCAAAGAAATTATCAGGCTTGTTGAACAGGCAAAAGCCGAAACAGGAAAGCCGACCCTTATAAAATTAAATTCAATTATCGGTTTCGGTTCTCCGAACAAGGCCGGTACACATGGTGTTCATGGCGCTCCGCTCGGTGAAGAAGAAGTAAAAGCAACAAGGCTAAATCTTGGCTTAAAAGAAGATGATGCTTTTTATGTTGCTCCCGAAGCAACTGCATATTTTGCCGAAAGAAGAAAAAGCTGGGAAGCAAAAAACAAAAGCTGGGACGAGATGTTCGCAGCATGGGCTTCATCCAATCCCGATAAAAAGAAAGAATGGGATGATTTCTTTGCAGACTCTGCTGCAAAAGCC
>CAZKOK010000064.1:3913-11547 GCA_964554355.1 uncultured Spirochaetia bacterium
GATTGAATTCCCTTCATATAATGTCGGCGACAATGTTGCCACAAGAAACGCAAGCGGAAAAGCACTTGTAAAGGCTGCCGATGCGCTTGAAAACCTTGTAGGCGGCTCCGCAGATCTTTCACCTTCAAACAAGACCGATATGCCCGGCAAGGGCGAATACAGTGCAAAAGAACGCACAGGGCGTACCTTTCACTTCGGCGTCCGCGAACATGCCATGGGCGGTATTGTCAACGGAATGGCGCTCCATTCAGGTTTGAGACCATTCTGCGCCACCTTCCTTGTTTTCTCAGATTACATGAGGCCGGCTATAAGGCTTGCGGCAATTATGAAGCTGCCGGTAATTTATGTGTTCAGTCATGATTCTATCTACGTAGGCGAAGACGGACCTACACATCAGCCTATCGAGCATGTAATGGCACTCAGACTTATCCCGAATGTCTGGGTGATGAGACCTGCCGACGCCGAGGAAACCAACGAGGCCTGGAGGCTTGCCCTGGAAAGGGAAGACGGGCCTGTTGCACTTGCAACGACCAGACAGAATCTTACTGTATTTAAAAAACCGGCTGACTGGAAGGAGCTGTTTAAAAAAGGCGCCTATATTGTAAAGGAAGCGAATGGTACTCCGGAAGCTGTTGTTGTTGCTACCGGTTCTGAAGTGAATATGGCTCTGGATGCTGTTGAAAAATCCGGTAAAAACGTTCGTGTTGTTTCAATGCCGTGCAGAGAGCTTTTCAATAGACAGGACAGGAGCTACAGGGAATCAATCCTGCCGAAGGATGTGAAAACAATAGTTGCTGAAGCAGGTATTCCGCTGGGGTGGGGCGGAATTGCATCATCGGAAGATTATATTGTTGCTATCAACAGGTTCGGAGAATCGGGACCAGCAAACAAGGTCGCCGAATACCTCGGCCTGACATCTGATGCAATAGTTGCGGCACTTAATAAATAATTCGGCGATAAATTGCAATGTGCAGTTTTGTGCAATAAAACAGGAATAAACCTGAAGGCTGTCCTATTTATGGCAGCCTTTTTATATCTTGTGTTATAAACACTTAAGACTGGCAGAAAGTTTGTCTGATCACCAAAAATCTTTAGGGATTTTTAGTGGGCAGATCAATTTTATGTATGCTATATCAATTATATCCATTGCTCTGTTTAAAATTCAGAGGCATAATTTTATCCTGTAATGAAGGAGTAATATCAGGTGAAAACGGTTATAGGTATTGATAACGGTACCCAGAGTACCAAAGTTGTTTTTTACGATTTCGAACAGAAAAAGATAGTGGCTTCCGCTTCTTCCCCCCATGAAATGACTTCACGTGACGACGGTGCAAGGGAACAGGATGCACAGTGGTGGACAGATGCACTGAAAAGCTGCATGGATCAGATAGATCCTGAAATAAAAAAGACCGCTGTAGCAGCCGGTGTTTCAGGCCAGCAGCACGGTTTTGTCCCGGTGGATGAGCAGGGCAGTGTTCTTGCTCCTGTCAAGCTGTGGTGCGATACTTCAACTGTAAAACAGTGCAAGGATATTACAGCAAAATACGGCGGCGAAAAGAAGCTTCTTGACGAAGTAGGAAACCTTATTTTAACCGGCTATACTTTACCCAAGGTATTATGGCTCAAGGAAAACAAACCTGAGCTGTACAAAAAAATGCATAAAATAATGCTCCCGCATGATTATCTCAATTATTACCTGACCGGCAATATGGTGATGGAATACGGCGATGCATCAGGCACAGCTCTTCTCGATATAAGGACAAGAAAATGGTCTGAAAAGCTTCTTTCAGTTATTGATGATGATGGAAAGATCAGGAGTTCCCTGCCTGAAATTATCAATGCGGACCAGTTTGCAGGAAATGTATCAGCGAAAGCTGCACTGGAATTCGGAATTCCCGAAGGCATTCCTGTTTCATCAGGCGGCGGCGACAACATGATGGGCGCTGTCGGGACAGGAACGGTGGCAGAAGGCGTTATCACAATGAGCCTCGGCACTTCGGGCACTATTTACGGATTTTCAGGCAAACCGATCATTGATCCGAATCTGTCCGCTTTCTGTTCTTCAACAGACGGCTGGCTGCCGTTGCTCTGCACTATGAACTGCACTGTCGGAACAACCCTTGTGCAGAAAATGTTTGAACTTTCGGTAAAGGAAATAGATGCAATAGCGGAAAAGACTCCGGCCGGTTCCGGCGGACTTATTAATCTGCCTTTCTATAACGGCGAAAGGACCCCGAACCTGCCCAACGGAAAGGGATGTTTTCTGGGTATGGACATGAATAATGTGACAAAAGGAAACATGATCCGCTCCTCGATGGAAGCTGCAATTTTTGGCATGAAGTCAGGTATCGAAACCTTCCAGAGACTCGGTTTTAAAGCAAAAGAGATACGTCTTATCGGCGGAGGAGCAAATTCGGCCCCATGGAGACAGATTGCAGCCGATATTCTCGAACTGCCGATAGTGGTACCCCGGCTTCAGGAAGCGGCCGCTCTGGGCGGCGCTCTTCAGGCTTACTGGGCCATGGAAGTGAATAACGGCAATAATATCAGTATCAAGGATGTTACAGATGAGCATGTTGCGCTTAAAGAAGGCACTGCCGCTGAACCCGGCGCTGATAGCAAAATATACAGGGATGTTTATAAAACATTCCAATCATATTTAAACGAATTGACTGATATTTTTTCATAAAATCAGAAAATTCTGGAGGTTTTACTATGTCCGTATTTAAAGGTGACAGGGAATATTTCCCCGGAATCGGCAAGATCCCTTTCGAGGGGAAAAAATCAAAAAATCCGCTGGCTTTCAAATTCTATGATGAAAACAAGAAAGTAGCCGGCAAAACAATGAAAGAACACCTGCGCTTTGCAATTGCCTACTGGCATTCATTCTGTGCAGACGGAAGCGATCCTTTCGGAAACGCAACAATCAAACGCGCATGGAACGAACTGAGCGGAATGGACAAGGCAAAGGCAAAAGCAGACGCCGCTTTTGAATTTATTTCCAAACTCGGTGCGCCTTACTACTGTTTTCATGACGTTGATGCGTCCGCTGACGCTGATGATGTCGTTGAATATGAAAACAACCTGAAGGCCACAACAAAAATCCTCAAGGAAAGACAGAAAGCCACAGGCATCAGGCTTTTATGGAACACAGCCAATGTCTTTTCACATCCGCGCTACATGAACGGCGCTTCGACAAATCCGGATTTCAACATCGTTGCCAGGGCAGGCGTACAGATCAAGGCCGCTCTTGAATCAAACGTCGAACTCGGCGGAGAAAATTATGTATTCTGGGGCGGAAGGGAAGGCTACACAATGCTTCTTAATACCGACATGAAACAGGAACTTGATCACATGGCCAGGTTTCTGACCATGGCAAGGGACTACGGAAGAAAAATCGGGTTCAAGGGAACATTCCTGATAGAACCGAAGCCGATGGAACCTTCCAAGCACCAGTACGATGTTGATTCCGCAACAGTTATCGGTTTTCTTAAAATACATGGTCTGGACAAGGATTTCAAACTTAACATCGAAGCGAACCATGCAACTCTTGCCGGCCACAGCTTCATGCATGATCTTCAGGTTGCTTCGGACGCTGGAATGCTCGGCAGTATTGACGCCAACCGCGGCGACGCACAGAACGGCTGGGACACAGACCAGTTCCCGACAGACGTATATGAGACAACACAGGCAATGCTTATCGTGCTTAATCAGGGCGGTCTTAAGCCGGGCGGACTCAACTTCGATGCAAAAATCCGCAGAAATTCAACCGATCCGGAAGATCTTTTCCTGGCCCATATCGGCGGCATGGATGCTTTTGCTCTGGGTCTTGAGATCGCTGCAAAACTGAAAGAAGACAAGGTTTTCCCGGACATCCTGAAAAAGCGCTACAAATCCTTTTCATCAGGCAAAGGAAAGGAATATGCCGACGGCAAACTGACCCTTGCAGATCTGCGTGATTATGCAGTAAAGGCAAAAAGCGTCAACACAAGCGGCAAGCAGGAAATGATTGAAAATATAATTAACCAGTATCTTTTCGGTTAATTCTGTTTCCTTTAGTATTCAGCCGTCCGAAAGGGCGGCTTTTTTTGGGAGAGAGGGCACTGAAAGGAGAAAATATGAAGAAACTGCTTTATTTTATATGTATCCTGGCAAGTCTTATTATTACAAGCTGCGGCCCAGGCGCTCCGCCGGTGTATTATAACGTTACACTTGATGTAACTTTTTCAGGTACATAAGCTCATACAATTGTTGCAAATCTTTACAACAGGGAAACCTCGCCGTCAACCCTGGAATATTCAGTACAGGATGTAACAGGTGCCAGTAATATTTTGTTTGATCTGCAGGCCCGTGAGGGGCATGAATATTGTTATACTGTATATGTTGATAATGATGAGAATGATGTCATTTCATTCGGCGATACAGTCTGGTTATATGATGCGACTCCGCATCATTACATTTCCATATTCATCATGGATCCGGTATATTCTGACCAGACTATTACCATTTCCGAATGGGAGACCTGGACTCCCGGGGGAGTCGGAATTTTCTGATTCAATTGACAGATTACAGTGCTCCCAGGTGCTGCCGGTAGGTTGCGCGGTAAACTGTCGGAGCGTTTCCCGTGTACTGCTTGAATACCCTTGAAAAATGGAACTCGGAGTAAAATTTCAGTCTGTCCGAGATTTCATAGACAGGCATTTCCGTTGATATAAGCATTGATGCTGCCGCTTCGATTTTGAGTTTGGTATAATATTTCTTCGGGGTCGTTTTCATCTTGTTTTTAAAGAGCCTGATAAAATAGGAATCTGTAAGCCCGAGTTTCCCGGTGATATCCGTCAGCTGAAGGTCCTCAAAAATACTGGACTGCATTATCCGCAGCGCTTTTTCTATATGCTGATTGGAATCATCACCGTAGTGGAAGGTGTGGTTTCTGGCTGCGACAAGATAAAGAAATGATATAAACTGGTGAGCCGCTGAACTTCGTAAAAGAAGGTTTTTTGACATCCCGCTTTCCTTGAGTTCTTCAAAGAAGAATCTGTAATTTGTGCCGATCTGGTAAATCCTGTCATCGGTCATTTCATGCTGCAGCAGTGAATAAAGGTCCTTGTCCTTGTCCTCGATCTGAAAAAGCACTGCATAATAAGTAAGCGGATTTTCCGGATTGCCGAGTATTATTGAGTGGTCCTCTCCGGGGTTTGTTATAAACATTATTCCTGGTGAAATTGTATATGTGGTTCCCGAATTAAGAAAACTTCCCGAGCCCTGAAGAAAATAATGGGCTTCGTATTCATTTTCATTATGATGGTGAAAGCGTCCGTGCCATTTGAGTTCAGCTTCTTCCTTCATCTGATAGACGAAAACAACGTCGGCGATTTTCATATATTCAGGTTACAGTGAAATGATAAATGGGGCAAGATATATAAGAGAATAACTCACGCAAAGACCCTAAGGGCATTTTGTTCATTTTTTCATCATAAATATTGACCACATTATAAATACATGTTATTACGGATTTGATATGGTATGTAACAAAATGCTGGATTCAGTCATTTTTATTCTCGTCAAAGTTGCCGTACCGGCAGGGAGTCGGCTCAGAGGATAGACATACCATAGTCTGGAAAGCAATTTGCAGGCCCGCGGTGGTTTATCCATCGCGGGCTTTATTTATTATCAGCATGAAGGGGGATGTATGGACAAGGCAGTAACAGTAAAAGGGATCAGCAAGACTTTCAAATCAAGGAAAAAGGCCCAGGGGCTCAAGGCTTCTGTCAAAAGTCTGTTCAGGCCTGAAATTGCCGAGATTCATGCGCTTTCTTCTATTGATTTTGAAGTTGAAAAGGGCGACATTCTTGCCTTTATAGGTCCGAATGGCGCCGGAAAGTCCACTACAATAAAAATAATGACAGGGATACTTTATCCTGATGCCGGAGAAGTTTCGGTTCTTGGCCTTAATCCGCATAAACAGAGGAAAAAGCTTGCCTATAAAATAGGCACGGTTTTCGGCCAGAAAAGCCAGCTCTGGTACCATCTTCCTCCGCTTGATTCATTTTATCTGCTTGCCGGCATCTATGATCTGAGTAAAGAAAAGGCCGCGGAGAAGATAGAAGAACTCACAGAAGTTTTTGATATTGGAGAGTTCCTGACACAGCCGGTCCGCAAGCTTTCACTCGGCCAGAGGATCAGATGCGAAATAGCCGCTTCGCTGCTTCATGAACCCGAAATACTTTTTCTTGATGAACCGAGCATAGGTCTTGATGTAGTAGTAAAGCAGAAAATACGCGACCTGATTATCCGGATAAACCGGCAAAAGAATGTAACGGTTTTTCTTACTTCCCATGATGCTGGTGATATCGAAAAAATCTGCCGTAATGCAATTGTTATTAATCACGGGCAGCTTGTCTGGTCGGGCTCAATCAAGGAAATGAAATACAGGCTTCTTAAAAAGCGTGTGATTGACGTCAAACTTGACAATAAACTAAAAATGGACCTTAAAGGGGTCAGTGTTATAAAAAGCAAAGATTATTCGGCAAAACTCGAAGTCGATCTTAACTCAACAACTCTCGAACAGGTAATGAACAGTCTTGTCAGGGACAATACAATCCTGGATATTACTGTAAGCAATACTCCTATGGAAGAGGTCATTACCCATATTTATGAGGGGAGTGTATGAACAAGTATTCTATAATCTTCAGGTATTCAGCACGAAACCAGCTTGTTTACATGAAGGCCTATCTGACGCGGAATATTTTCTTTTTTGTCATCATGTTTGTTTTTTACAGTCTGTGGAGTGTCATTTACGGTGATAAATCCGTTATTGCCGGTCTGACAATTACCCAGACAATCTGGTACCTGACGTTTACTGAAAATATTGAACTGGCCAGGGTAAGGTTATTCATGACAGTGCAGGAAGAAGTCAAAGACGGGACGATTGTCTACAGCCTGTTAAGGCCGTATTCCTGGATCGGCTTTACTGCTGCAAGGGCAATGGGTGAAAATATTGTCAGAATAGTGCCCATGATGATTGAAGGATTCATTATCGCAACTGTTTTTATCGGTGTTCTGCCGCGTTATTTCAGTGTACTGATCCCGGGGTTTTTTCTTATGGTTATGGCAATGCTTCTGACTGTTTTCGGACAGATAGTTATCGGTCTGCTTGCTTTCTGGTTCGAGGAAGTGATGCCTTTTTATATTCTTTATCAGAAACTGATATTTATCATGGGCGGCATGTTTCTTCCTATTGATTTTTTTCCTCAATGGCTCCAGCCCGTTTCCAAACTTAGTCCTTTCGCTTTTATTTCCTACTGGCCGGCAATTGTTTTTGTTGACTTCAGCTGGGAAAGGTTCCTGATATGTCTGTCCGGCCAGCTTTTCTATATTCTGCTGACTGCTCTGACGGCTGTTGCCGTTTTCCGGATTGCGGGCAGAAAAGTCCATGTACAGGGAGGTTAGCATGAAGAAAATTTTCAGACTTCTTGGAAGTTATTTTAAATTCAACTTGAGTGCAGGAATGGCCTACCGTGGTGCGTTTTTCCTGCAGGTTTTTACCATGGCGCTTAACAATTCGGCTTTTATCGTTTTCTGGCTGATTCTCTATTCAAAAATCGGAGGACAGATAAAGGGATATTCATTTT
>CAZKOK010000065.1:0-2219 GCA_964554355.1 uncultured Spirochaetia bacterium
GATCAATAAGCTCTGACTGGTAAAGAAAACAGGGCCTGTCGTTAAAATAGCTGTTGCTGTTCAGTGATCTGTCGATTTCAAACATAACCCTGAACTGTCTGACAGACGGATCTTCGATCACACGGCCCAAATCAGGCTGGTCCTGTACAGACGCACCTGTTATTCCATCAACGATCGGGTATTCATGATATGCACCTCCATCAGCACGGCTCCAGACCGGCAGGGCTGTATTAAGCAGGCCGTTTGTATCAGGAGGAGCTGCTTTATTGCAGACATAAATATTCTGATAATTAATCCCGCCCGTATCTTCGAGCCGGCAGACATATACAAAATTGGGAGAACCCTCATCCTTGCCGTCGAACAATAAATTAAGGGTATACACTGTTTCCGTACATACTCCTTTTATGTTGAAAATATAATCATTTATATCAGAGTTATTTTCAATAGTAATCACTGCCGGAAAAGTACCTTCGCTTTGCGGATCAAATGTCAGGCTGAATTCACTGTATGTCCCTTCCGCGATTGTAACAGGAAAAGACGCTATTCCGGATACAGCGAAATAATCTGTGTCAGAAAGGGCGGGCTGTTATGAAGATACTCATTCGAATTTACCTGCACCTGCAATGCCGGATCAGCAGCATTTACCTGTGCAGTGTAATTGAGCAGAAACGGCGTTTTGTCTTCATCGTTTGAATTATTAGCCGCCTGCACTGAATAAGCCCCTTCAGCTTCAGGATTGAAACTTAACGTAACAGGCAGATAATCCTCCGGGCTGATAATTTCAGGAAAACTGTGCAGACTGCTTGGTGAAAAAAACGTATCATCAGAAAACGTTATGCTTTCTATTTCAAGGTCCTGATCTCCGTCACTCTGCAGACTCTGAAGTGAAGCCCCGGCTACAACATCAATTTCAGGACCCGACAGCCCCGGGGCATTATCGCCGATACCGCAGCCGAACAGACCGTACTCTGCAATCAGAATCAGGGCAATCACCGGAAGCCGTTTTCATATATTTTTTATGATCATTTTTACCTTTCCTTACCTGGCAAATATCTTTTTATCGAGGATATAATTCTTCGAAAATGATAATACCTGTTTGAATGGTTTCATATCCGTATTCCAGGCAGAATCTTTGCCGAATCCATGCCTTTGGCAAAGTTCACGACCGGGGAAACAGCCTGGGCAATGATCCTTTTAATACCTGTTATGCCGAGTATTGCCGTATTTGTATTGATACCGGCTTCTGCCGGCACCTTTACTGTCCGCTTGCCCCTGTCACTGGTTTTCGCTGTCATATGCGAATCTGTAACGTCAATAATCTGCGGAATACAGCTTCCCATGGGGTGTTTCAGGAGTCCCTTTTCCATCAGGTCCACACCATCCAGATACATCTGTTCATCATAATTTGCAAAGTTGCAGAACATTATTCTTTTTCCTTTATATTCTATCCACTTTATACTCTCTTCCATCTGTTTCTCCTGCTTTCAGATATATACAATAAATATGATATGCAAACCGCTGGCCATTTCCCAGGTTTTCCGGATTATTTTTTATTATCAGGAAAACTGATCAATACTTTCTGAGTGCATTTTCCGCTTGATATGTTAGTCTGTTCCGGGTATTCTCTACCAATGAAACTTTGGTTAAGATTTTTGATCGGTGCAATTGTAGGCCTTATTCTAGGCGCATATCTTCCTGTTACCCAGGACAGTATGGGAATAATGGAAATTCTTCAGAATCTGATTGTCAATATCGGCATGTATGCCGTTTTTCCAATGATTTTCTTTTCCATAGGAGTCGCTCTTGTAGAACTGAAGAATGATGGAAAACTTTTAAAACTGAGTCTGCGTCTTGTTCTTTATCTTCTTGCCGCAACATTTGCACTGACGCTGCTGGGCATGATTTCCGTTCTGCTGTTTTCTCCGGAACGTATACTTATAGGAAGGGAACAGCCGGTTCAGTTTTCATTAATGTCACTGCGTGAATTCCTTTTTTCGGTTTTTCCGGAAAATACTTTCGGGGTCTTTGAGGGCAGGGGATTTTTCCTTCTGCCGGTTTATGTTATTGCCCTGGTTCTCGGCCTTAATCTTTCGTTTGACAAGGTAACTACAAGGCCTGTCCTTCAGCTATTTGATTCTTTCTCAAGAATATTTTTTCATCTGAATAAATATATCGTAAAATTTCTTAGTATATTTCACTACTTTATCGTAATAATAATA
>CAZKOK010000065.1:2229-11326 GCA_964554355.1 uncultured Spirochaetia bacterium
AAATTTCTTTCTTTTGGTATGGTTGTAATTACAGCATATTTTCTGTTTCAGATCCGGAGTACAGAAGAAATAGTCTATTTCCGGCAGCTTGCACTGTTATTTACTGTTAATGCCGTTCTTGTTGTATTCGGGCTTCTGCCCCTTCTTATGTACTTTCTTGGCGGAAAACAGAATCCCTATAAATTTCTGTTTGGTTCCATTTCGACTCTTTTAATTGCATTCTTTTCGGGCAACAGTTTTACAACTCTTCCGCTTATTATTAAAAACGGAAAAAACAATCTGGGTATTCCCAGGAAGGTCGGCGCAGTATCTTATCCGCTTTTTGTCATGTTCGGCCGGGCCGGAACTGCAATGATAACAAGCATCAGTTTTATTACGATAATCAGATCATATACCAGTCTCGGACTAAATCTGGAAAAGATCCTCATAATAGGATCATTAAGCATGCTGTTGTCATTTGTTGCCGGAACAACAAAATCTGCCGGTATCTTTGCCGTAATAGCGATTATGTGCAGACTTTACGGTGAAGAAATAGAAAATGGATATCTGATTCTTAAACCGGCCCTTCCGCTGCTTATAAGTTTTTCTGCGTTCATTGATACGGCAGTAATGATTTTCGCCTCGGCGCTGGTCTGTAAACATGAAAGTTATCTGGATGATCCTGAAGTAAGGGATATGATATAGAAGTTTTCCCGGCATTTTCGTGATACCTGTTATAATCTGAACTGAAATCCCAGAGACAGGCCGATCCTCATCTGGTCCTCGAACTCGAGAAATTCGAAGTCCCACAGGTGAAAAAGCGGAATATAAACCTTGAGCCTGATTTCAAGCGCTGTATTTTCAGTGAAATTCCAGACAAAGGCTGCCCCGCCCATCGGCTGAAAAAACCTGAATGCGCCGTACAGATATCCGAATACATCATCATATCTTTCGCTTCCTTCGTCCCACCAGTCTCTAAGCGGAACAGGAAAGAAAAATGACGGCGAAGCAAAAAGATCAAATTTCATTGTTTCAGAAACGGGGAAATGGAATATACAATTCGCGTCCAGTACCAGAAAAAGCAGATAAATTTCACGGTTTGATTCCTCAACCGGAAGCGGCCTTCCGTCTGAATTGAACCCGAAATAATTTAAATATAAATCCAGTGAAGGTTCAAATGAAAAAACTTCCCCGATACTCATTTCCAGCCCGGCGCCGAGTCCATGGGCAAAAACATACGGGGCAGCTTCAGTTGTCTGGGTAAATATAAGATAAAAAGTATTTCTGACTGTCAGAAAACTGTCGTTTTCAGCAGATACCGAAAAAACCGTCAAAATAAATAAAAACAGACAAAGAAGTCTTTTCATTACCTATTCAGTATAACACACAAACAGATAATTTTTCCAGCAAATAGCAATTGCACTTTTTATTTCATTCAGTATGATTTTGCGAAAACAGCCGTGTATTCAGCTTCCTTTCCGCAATAAACGCACTTTTTACCTTTTTCCGGTCCTGAGTCAAAAGGAATTACCCTGATGGTTGCTTTTGTGTCTTCCTTGATCTTTGCTTCACATTCCGGGCTGCCGCACCAGCCGGAAAATGCAAAACCTCCGTCTTCATTATTATAAAGCGATTTGAATTCAGTATAATTGTCAATCTGTTTTGTGTTTTCTTCCCGGAATTTCAGCGCCTTCTCAAAAAGGCTTTTCTGGATTATTTCCATCAGTTCAGCAACTCTTGCCGCAGCCTTGTCCCTGGTAATTACTACTTTTTCTCCGGTATCTCGTCTTACAAGAACAACATTCCCGGCTTCCACGTCTCTCGGACCGATTTCAATTCTTACGGGTACTCCGAGCATTTCCCATTCTGCAAATTTCCATCCGGGAGAGTTCTGTTCATCATCGTCAAGTTTGGCTGAAACTTTCTGCTTTAATTCCTTGTACAGGCTTTCTGCATACGCCAGAACCTGATCCCTGTTGTTGTTTTTGAATATAGGAACTATTACAGCCTGTGTAGGCGCCAGTTTCGGCGGAAGGACGAGTCCTTTATCGTCAGAGTGAGCCATTATCAAAGCGCCTATCAATCTGGTTGATACTCCCCAGGAAGTCGCCCATACATATTCAAGATTCCCGTTTTTATCCTGATATGTGACATCAAACGCTTTTGCAAAATTCTGTCCGAGAAAATGCGACGTCCCGGCCTGAAGCGCTTTTCTGTCCTGCATCATCGCTTCGATTGCATAGGTGTTAACAGCTCCGGCAAATTTTTCGGCTTCGGATTTTACGCCTGTGTAAACCGGAACGGCCAGAAATTCTTCCGCAAATTTTTTATACACATTCAGCATCTTTATCGTTTCTTCCAGGGCTTCTTCTTCTGTTTCATGCGCGGTATGTCCTTCCTGCCAGAGGAACTCGGTAGTTCTTAAAAAAAGCCTTGTCCGTTTCTCCCAGCGAATAATGTTTGCCCACTGATTTATAAGTATAGGCAGATCCCTGTAGGACTGTATCCATTTCTTGTACATACTCCAGATTATTGTTTCAGAGGTCGGACGGATAACATAAGGTTCTTCCAGTTCTTCACCGCCCGCACGGGTCACAACTGCCAGTTCCGGGGAAAATCCTTCCACATGCTCAGCTTCCTTCCTGATAAAACTTTCAGGAATCAGAAGCGGAAAATAGGCATTGGAATGTCCTGTTTCCTTAAACATGTCATCAAGAGCTCTCTGGATTTTTTCCCAGAGTGCATAACCGTGCGGCCGTATTACCATAGTACCCTTTACAGGCGAATAGTCGGCCAGCTTTGCATTCAAAACTATATCCACATACCACTGGGAGTAATTCTCAGACCTCGAAGTTATCTTGTTTGCCATAATGTCCTCAATAAAATGAAATATGGAAATATAATAGGTTTTTTAGGATAAAAATTCAAGAATGATGAAATGATTGTGCCAGCGATCGCCGGCACCTGCAATTACTCTTTCCAAAGAATTCCGCAGGCGCCGGCGATCGCTGACGCAATTTATAATTTGAATGTTTCCACCATATAGCGGACATTAATGCCGTCTTCAGAAACGAATTCCTTTTCGATTACCACAACAAGCGCTTTTTCATCAGGTGAAAAGAGAATCTGTTTGATTCTGTACTGGCGTACGCCTTTTCTTTTATAATCCGGAAGTCCTACAGTATGGTTTTTTGTGTTTCCGTTTTTATCGGTTATATAAATCTTAAGATAAAATGAAGCACTTATATCATCGCCGCTTCCATATGACTGCTGAATCAGATTCACCTTGTATTTGTTTCCACCGATAAAATCCCGGAATTCCAGTTCTTCCTTGGGTTTTTCACCGTTAAGAAGCAGATATATCAGCCTTCCTGTTTCAAGATGATCAATATTCAGTCCTTCTGTTTTATCCACAAGATCTGCATATAAATTCAGAAAAGCGCCGAACCCGTTCTGTCCCGGATCAACTGCTATTTCAGGTTTGCTTGTTTTTACTCCATCCGGTATAAAACTGTTATTGTATACATCAACATAATATATTTCTGCATAAGGATAATAGGTATCCGTATCTATTCCGTACTGGGCAAACATGTAATACCTGGAGTTAATCGAGAATCCAAGATTAATGAAATTGGCCATATCTCCGGCTGCAGCAGAGAAGCATACAGCAAAGAATAACAGCAGAATCAGGTATTTCCTCATATACTTCCTCCCTCTCTTCTTTATCGTGAAATTCAAGCCCTGACTGTAGCATTTTCAACCATATAATTCAGTAATTTCTTTTAAATATCGGTTCTTTATTCCTGTAATTACTGTTAAATATGATCCACTTTCCGATATAATAACTGTATGACATTAAGCAGAAGGAAAAAAGGCCTGATATATGCCTTTATAATATTGCTTATCACCTCTTTAACATCAGCTGTCTGGGCTTTGATTATCAGATTTAATCCGGCATATAATCTTCTGTATTCACAAAAAAACCTGATTAATCAGATAATAATTCTTACAGTCTTTTTGGCCGGGGCCGGTACGTTTCTTATAGCTTATTTCAGAAAATCGCTCAGTCCGGAAATTTTTTTCTATATTATTTTTCTTTTCAGCATATCATTCGAAAACCTGAGAATCTTCATTCTCCAGTTCCGTCTGCTGGATTACCCCTTATCCTTCGAAATGGTATTTTCAAAGATTATTTACGGAGCAAGGGCTTTTGCTTTTTTTTCGCTGTTTTCGGCAAGTCTTTTCTGCACCGGTTTTGAAGCAAGAAGAATGAGCGGTATTCTTGCGGTTATCCTGTTCATATCTGTTTTTTTTGGTTTGAATATAATTCTGCTGACAGATAAAACAAGCGGGTATTTTATTATCCCTCCGGGATACCATAAGGAAATATATTTTTTCTTTGCCATTATTCTGTTATTCAGCCTGATTAATTATATATTTGCAATCAATCATACAGGTCTTAAGGATTATCTTCTTCTGGGACTGGCAACTGCGGTATCTGCAGCCGGGTGCATAATGCTTTTTTTTCCGGAATCAATTGTCCTGTTTCTGCTGGGTTTATCGGCATTGACTCTGGGAACAGTTCTATATTCAGTAAAAGTCCACAGTCTCTATTTATGGACCTGAATCAGCGGGAAAAAAATAATACTGTATCAGGAATCAGTATCAGAAAAACAGCGAGGCTACTGCTCCGGTACCCAGTGGTATAATGATATTATCAAGGTCTTTTGCCGGAATGGCTTCCAGAACAGCTGCTGCAGATCCGATTATTACAGAAGCACTGAGATCGAATGTATAAAGCCAGGCTACTGCAAAAACCATGGAAAAACATGCAACACTTCCGGCAAGAGTTTTCCCGTCCGTAAACGGAAGCTTTATTCTGCCGAACATTTTTCCAATAATACTTGATAAGCTGTCGCCGAATGCAAGGGCATAAACAGCAATAGCTGCTGCCGGGGCAGGATATAATGAAAGCGCAAGTAATGCGCCGATGGCCAGGGTTACAGGACCAAGAACAAAGCGGCCGTCATCTCTTCTTCTTGAAGCAAGAAGCGTCAATTTCGAAATAACTACTACTTTTCCGCCCTGCAGCCTGATAAACTCGGCGAAACTGAATGCGACCATTCCTGAAAGAAGCAGAAAATATGTTAAATTCAGACTTATCTGCGCCATGGAAGGAACCAGTGCTATAAGAACATGAATGCTTTTCCGGATAAATTCGGTACGAATTTCTTCAGAAATGTTTATTTTTGCTTCCAGTTTTAATGTTTTATCAAAATCTGCCATTCTTTTATGCCTTTATACTGTTTTATAAATAGCAAGAACCATGCCATGGATCACCGGGATATCAGATTTTTATAATTGCTTGTCAGATAAGAAATTATTCGAACGAAAAAAAAACAGAATTATCAAATTCTGCAAAAGTTACAAAAAAGCATACAAATTAATTCACAAATCACTACACTAAAACTGATTAGTAGACAGAAGAACAAGCGTGCAGGCTTTCATACATTTTACCCCTGCAGCAGATAATCTGTCAATCATCATTTCAGATTCTGTACCGGGATTAAAAATGACCCTTGCCGGCCTCATTTCAAGGATATTATCAATTAGTTTTTCACACTGTACGGGATTTACATACAGGGTAATGGTATCAACTTTTCCGGAAATATCTTTCAACGAAGGGGAAACCTTAAGGCCTTCAATCTCCGATTCCACAGGATTCACCGGAATAACCGTATGCCCGGCTGCCTTCAGTTTGAGTACGGCTTTGTTTGAGTATCTGTCAGGCTTTCTGCTTGCGCCTACAACGGCAACCGTTTCCTTCATGATTTAAATATATCTCTATTTTCAACCTGAATCAATATAAACCACAAAGATGGTATGTTAAAAAAGGTGGTCCATAGGTTATTCTTATCCTGACGGGGATAGGAGCACAAAGATTTTCATAAACGGGATACAAAGGTCTTCCATGATATATCTTATTAAGTCGAATTATATTTCTCAGGTTTTCACAGCCCGGAAAAATATATAACAAAAGAATTAGAATTCACAAAGACAGGCCGACTCTCTCTAAAACCTTCGTACTCTTTGTGTCCTTCGTGATTATTTATATGCATTCACTGATATTTTAGATTAAAAGCCCTGGATTACTTCACTTTTAATCATTATTTTACTAATATTTGACTGTCAGGAACAGTATCCGGAAAATTTGGTCCGGTTTGGAATATCAGGCTCCTGAAGAAGGAATGAAAAATGCTCGAACCGTTAAAGAAAACCGCAAATTTTAAAAAAAGAAGAGGACCCGTCGTTCTTGTTGTTATGGACGGCGTCGGAATCGGAAAATATAAAGAAGGTGATGCTGTAAAACAGGCCATGACAGAAAATTTTGACGACCTGGCTGCAGGAAATCCTTATACAACCCTGAAAGCCCACGGAAAGGCCGTAGGGCTGCCCTCAGATGACGATATGGGTAATTCCGAGGTAGGACACAATGCCATTGGCTGCGGAAGGGTCTTTTCCCAGGGCGCAAAACTGGTTTCAAAGTCTATTAAAAGCGGAGATCTTTTTACAGGGACAGCCTGGAAAAAACTTGCTGGAAATGCAAAAGCAAATAACGGATCTATGCATTTTATAGGACTTCTGTCCGATGGAAATGTTCATTCGCATATTAATCATCTGAAGGCAATGGTTGAAAAAGCAAAAGAATCAGGTATTTCCAGAGTACGTGTACATGCCTTACTTGACGGAAGGGATGTCGGGGAAACTTCAGCTCTCGATTATTTTGACCCTTTTACAGATTTTCTTGCTGATTTATCTGATGACGCATTTAATGCCAGAATAGCATCAGGCGGCGGACGCATGGTTATTACAATGGACCGCTACGGCGCAAACTGGAATATGGTGAAAAAAGGCTGGGAAATACATGTACTTGGTGAAGGACGACAATTTGCATCTGCCAATGAAGCGATAACCACTCTCAGAAAGGAAACCGGTGCAATTGATCAGGACCTTCCGCCCTTTATTATAGCCGAAAACGGAAAACCCGTCGGTCCCATAATAGATGGAGACAGCGTTATATTCTTCAATTTCCGCGGCGATCGTGCCCTGGAAATAACAAAGGCTTTTGAAAGCGGTGACGCTTTCAGTGAATTTGACAGACAGCGTGTTCCAAAAGTCGAATACGCAGGAATGATGGAATATGACGGAGACCTTCATGTCCCGGCTCAGTATCTTGTGGACCCGCCGTCAATTGACAGAACAATGGGTGAATATCTTGCGGCCACCGGCGTGAAGCAGTTTGCAATCAGTGAAACCCAGAAATTCGGTCATGTAACTTATTTCTTCAATGGAAACAGGACCGGCAAATTCGACGAAACCACCGAAGTATACGAAGAAATAACATCAGACATACTCCCGTTTGAACAGCGTCCGTGGATGAAATGTGCAGAAATTACCGACAGGCTGCTTGAAGTAATAAAAGGGAATAATTTCGATTTTATCAGGGTGAATTTTCCCAACGGGGACATGGTAGGACATACCGGGATATATGAGGCTGTAATCTGCTCTATGGAAGCTCTTGATCTGTGCATAGGCCGACTTAAGCAGGCTGTAAAGGAAGCCGGCGGAGTAATGATTTTATCCGCAGATCACGGCAACTCTGATGACATGTTTGAACATGATAAAAAAACCGGTGCGGTAAAGCTGCATGATTCGGGAAAACCCAAAGCCAAAACATCTCATTCACTTAATCCTGTTCCCTGTATTATTTACGATCCGGAATATCAGGGTGACTATGACAGGAAACTCAATGAAGGCCTGGGTATAAGTTCGCTTGCAGCTGCATGCCTGAACCTGCTGGGATACGCAGCGCCGGGTGATTATGACAAAAGTGTAATAACTCTGAAATAAAAAAAGTCCGGCTGACTGCCGCCCTTTTTTCCCCACTGTCTTCACACTAAAACGCAAATGAAATCACTGTAACCTCCGATATAAGAAATATCTTCCGAAACATTGTTTTCAGTATCAGGGAAGGTTATAATTTTAATAAGGATTTTCAGTTAACGGGAGGTTTCTTCTTTTTGTTCAGAAAGATAAAACTGGTTATATTCGTATTTTTACTGCTGACACTATCCTGTATCTCTTATCTGCCCTTAGGTAAAGATCCTTCTGCAGAAAAGAATTCAGATACAGAAACAGAAGAGAAAGAAGAGTTGACTGATACTGATCCTCCCGGGTCCGGAGAAACCGGTTCTGATAAACCGGGAAAATCCGGCAGTCTTGCCGTTGTTTTTCTTCCGGGAGACTCCTTTGTATTCTGGAATAAACTTGTTACCCAGGAACTGATGCAGGAATACAAAGCCGTAAACGGCTGTACAAAGTGCAATATATTTATGGGCGATATTCTTATGAAATACTTCGATGAAAAGGTGTATAACAGTGTTTTCCCTGATGGAATGAAAAGCCCGAACACCCTGTATGCAGACTGGAAAACAAACAAAAATCTGATCCGCCTTAAGGCTTCGGAACATACCATTGAAGAAATTCAGCAAATGGCGAATGATAATTATCTGATTATTATGGCTTACAGGTATGAAAAGGGTCCGGGCCATGTTGCTTTTGTCGGAAATAAAAAACTGAAATTGAGGACCATTCCTCCTGTTAAAAATCTGGAAGGAAAGAACGGCGCTGAACTTAAAACTTCCTGGCTGCCCGTAATGGTTCAGGCCGGTACGTATACTGGTATAACTTCCATGGTATACGCCTCAAACAGCTGGCTCCGGCAGGACCTGTTCGCCAACGGTACAGTCTGTTACTATCTTGTTAAAATTTAACCTTTTCACCCTTGAAAGAAATCCTACAAAAATGTAGTATTCATCAGGGAAGAGGTATTCAATTTGGAAAGCTATAAAGATCTCCATTACAGAAGAAAGATTCAGGAGCTGTCACTGCTTTCAAGAATAAGTAAAATACTGGACCAGAGCATTGACTTAAAAGAAGTCATCGAACCTGTTCTTGAAGCTATTGCAGAAGACATCGGAATGCAGCGGGGAATGATAACTCTTCTTGATAAACAGACCAGGGAAATCGGAATTGAAGCTGCATTTGAATTATCAGA
>CAZKOK010000066.1:0-11232 GCA_964554355.1 uncultured Spirochaetia bacterium
CTGGAGAGGTGTCCGAGTGGTCGAAGGTATACGCTTGGAAAGCGTATGTACCCTAACCGGGTACCGGGGGTTCAAATCCCCCCCTCTCCGTTCCCTTAGCTTGTCAGGTACTGCGCTATCAGCGTTCACCCAACTCCGTCAGGACCGGAAGGTAGCAGCGGTAAGTGTTCTGCCGATGAGCCGCATGCTGCTTGACAGCTAGGGGTTATTATTAAACAAGCTGGATAAAAATGGCTTACGAAGTAACTGCAACCAGACGCAGGCCTCAGAATTTTAAAAGTCTCTACGGTCAGGATTTTCTTGTATCGACCCTGACCAGTTCCATAAAAAACAAAAAAATAGCACATGCCTATCTCTTTGCAGGTCCGCGCGGAGTGGGAAAAACTTCATCAGCCAGGATACTGGCCAAAGCGCTTAACTGCGCCGAAGGCCCGACTGAGAATCCATGCGGAAAATGTCCGTCATGCCTTGAAATAACACAGGGCAACAGCCTGGATGTGATAGAAATTGACGGCGCATCAAACACCTCGGTCAATGATATCCGCGTTATCAAGGATGAAGTCCTTTTTTCACCCAACTCTTCAAGATATAAAATCTATATCATCGACGAAGTTCACATGCTTTCCAACAGCGCCTTTAATGCCCTGCTTAAGACCATTGAAGAACCACCGCCTTACATAATTTTCATTTTTGCCACAACCGAAGTCCATAAGGTACCGGCAACAATACGGTCGCGCTGCCAGCAGTTTAATTTCAGACTTATCGATATTGAAACAATAATAAAACTGCTGTCGCAGGCATGCAGTGAATTGTCAGTAAAAGCCGGGGACGACGCGCTGCTCTGGATTGCCAGGGAAGCAACAGGATCGATGCGTGACGCTTACACCCTGTTTGACCAGATTGCCGCTTTTTCAGACAGCAATATCAGCATGAAAACAATCAAGGAAAAACTCGGGCTTGTCGGTTTCGACAAGATAGACGAAATTATGGAATCAGTTGTCAGAGGCGACCAGCCTTCTGCCTTATCCATACTGGAAGGTATCCTTAACGAAGGTGTTTCGGTTGAACAGTTTATTATTGATTTATCAGATTACTTCAGGAGCCTTCTTTTTATAAAAGCCGGTGTAACACGCGAATCGGTTCTCGGCTGTAAAACGGACAGGTTTCCGGACAATATACTGAACGCCTTTTCAAGGGAAAGGATTGAATTTGCCCTTACCATGCTTTTTGAATCATTCAGAAACATCAGGTATTCGCTTAACCAGCGCTTTGAGCTGGAACTCCTGATTTCAAGACTTTGTTCGCTGAACAGTTATCTGACTGCTGAAGAAATGACGCAGTCGCTTCAGGAGCTGAAAAACGATATTATTGCCGGAAAAAACTATATATCAGGCAATTCCTCTGAAACCTCTGGGGAAGATGAAAAAAAAAACAGCCCTGACCTGAACAGCATAAAGCAGGAATTAATTGAAGGAACAAAAAAAGACCACCTGACTCTTTCCAGAAACCTTGCCAACGCCTGCGCATGGGGATATAAAAACGGAACCATAGAAATATATTTTGACAATAATTTCTCGGCAAATCAGGTAAAGGAGAATCTTATGATTCTTCATACTCTTGTAAAAGAAACCAGGAACCAGGTCTGGCCTATTGAAATAAAACTGAAAAAAGAATCAAATAAAGATGATACAGTTACCGAAACACGCCATGAAGCTGTTGAAATGGTTAAAAAGGTTTTTCGGGGTGAAATTATAGCAGGAGAATAAACATGAATCCTTTTGATATGATAAAAAACATTAAAAACCTCCAGGCAAATATGCAGGAAATTCAGGAAAAAATGAAAGCAATAACCGAGACAGGTTCATCCGGCGGAGACATGGTCCGCATAACCGTAAACGGCGAGATGGAAATTGTCGACATTTTCCTGGCTCCCGAAGTGGTTGATCCCGGTGACATTACAATGCTCCAGGACCTGATACGGGCCGCTCATTCGGACGCGATGCTTAAAATAAAAGAAAAAGCAAAAGAAGAAATGATAAATACAACCGGCGGAGTATTGCCTCCCGGATTTCCGGGTATGTAATGGATACTCTTCAGATTCTTATAAAGAACCTTTCAAAACTCCCGGGCATAGGCAGAAAAAGCGCTGCCCGCATCGCCTATTTTCTGCTGAAGGCTGAAAGCAAGTATGTTTCCGATCTTGGAAAACACATATATCACCTTAAGGACAGAATTATCAACTGCGCTGTCTGCGGTAATTTTACCGAAGCTTCACCCTGCCCTGTCTGCAGGGACCCTTCGAGGGATAAAAGTCTCCTCTGTGTGGTTGAAGAAGCCCAGGACGTTCTCAATCTTGAAGAAAGCGGTGAATACAAAGGCCTTTATCATGTCCTGCAGGGAGTTATATCTCCTCTTGACGGATACAGGCCGGAGGACCTGACGATAAACCTTCTTGAAAAAAGAATAAGCCAGGGAAATATCAGGGAAATTATTCTGGCAACCAATCCGACAGTGGAAGGAGACACGACTGCTCTTTACATTGCGGACAGACATAAGGGCCGCGGCATAAAAATTTCCCGCCTTGCATCGGGCCTCCCTGTCGGAGGCGATATCGAATACGCCGATCGAAGGACTATCGCACTGGCATTTAAAGGCAGAACTGCTATCTGAACTGTAATCCGCTGTGCCAGCGATCGCTGGCACCTGCATTAACACTTTACCCGGCAGTAGGCGTCAGCGATCGCTGACGCATGCGTTGTGTCAGAAAAAACCGTAGCTATAATAAAATCAGAGCTTATCAATCAGCATCGAACACTTGCCGGAAGGTATAGGCAGGGTTTTCTTTTTATTGTCGCTGAGAACATTGATTGTAAAGTAATACAGTTTTTCCGACTCAAGCCTTATTTCCCAGCCCCTTCCGCTTTTATTTGAAAGAATTGTAATCAAGTTTCTTTTGAGTGAAAGATGTTCAATGCCCATTATTTCCAGGGTCGGGATAATCCAGTCCACTGTCTTGCGTGGAAGGCTGATATACAGTCCAATGATATTTTCAATCATCAGCGTAATTGCAACAAGCGCTGTATAAGGAAGATAGAGCGGTCTGGGGAATTTTTTGTTTTCCGGCCATATAGCGGGACCCTCCCTGTCAGGCCTGTATGCTTCATAAATATTGCCTTTGTTCCCTTCCGGGTGAAGGGTATCAAGCATAAAATACAGGTGCCTTATCGAACATTCCCGGGCCAGTTCATATCTTGCATATTTTTCAAGACCCTTAACCACCATAAAGTTAAATACCGGGAAAACCGATCCCCGGCAGCCATGACCCTCGGGATTGAACTCCGGCTCATCCTGAGCAAGAGAAGGAAAAGGATTATCCGATCCGAATGTTTTCGGATTTTTCAGATGATCAATAAGTGAGGAAGCTTTATCTTCATTCGGAATCTCGGCCCACAGGGTCCAGAACCCGGCAATTGTCTTCTTTTTTATCTGCTTTCCGTCTTTATCCAGGTCCATATAAAACCCGCTTTTTTCATCCCACATCATCGAATTAATACGGGTCTTCAGGGAGAAATAGAGTCTTTTATATGTAAAACTCAGTTCCTTGTCATTTAAGACATCACCGATTGCTGACATATAAAGAGCGTTCAGGGCCTGCTGGGCATTGAAATCCACAAGATATACGGCATCCTCGCGCGGACTGTTATCCATCATGGTTGCGGCAAGAGGCACTGCATAAAGCCCGTTTTCATGCTGGAAAGTGGACTTAAGCCAGTTATAATGAGCCTCCAGTTTCGGCATAATGTCCCTGAGTCTTTTTTTATTGCCTTCCTTGTGATAAAGATTGTATTCTGCAAGGGCAAACAGCGGAGGCATAACGCATTCCGGATTGTTTTTCGGCTTTAACGGAGAGCCGTCAGATTCCTTGTACATGCCCCGGATTGCCCCGGCCTTTTCCTGTTTATTATAGAAATTGTCAAGGGATGAAGCAGCAGGAAACTGCCTGTTTGAATAAACAAGAAAAAACGTGGAAAGACAGGCTTCAAACTGGTTTATGGAGTCGCTTTCCGGATAATTGAAATACCTCAGGTCGAAACCGTTTGATGATGTCCCTTTCCGAAAAAAATCCTGAGCCCAGGCCCAGGTTCTGTCATATAAGTCAACAAAATCCTGATCGTAAAAATGTATAATTGGAAAACCTTTTTTTATCACCCTGTACCCTCAAGCCGGAAAAATAGCTGATAAACGTATTAAGGCTGTCATCTTTATAAATCAAACGTGATAAAATCTTATTTAATCTTGGCTAAGATAACCCTTGATACAACAAAAACCGAATTTTTATAACAATACTATCTTCCGATATAGAAGTCAAATTTTCATTTAGTGGAATATATTGAGATAACTTAACATTAATCGATACTATTTTCAATCGATTTATTTAAAAACAGCCAAGGGGCCCGCCTGTGCCGCATTCATCGTGCCAGCGATCGCAGGCATCTACAATTATCTTTTGCAAAGCTGTTCGGCAGGTGTCTGTGATCACTGACACATCCTTCGCCCTTTTTACAATCAGAAATTTCAATATTTTTACTTTCATTATTGTTTTTCACTTGAAGAAGCGATAACCTTTTTATAAATTATATATTAGAAAGGGAGAGAATATTTCCAAGATATATTTTAAAATGGGGGCGGATAATGGGATTAATGGAAAAAACCCTGTCCGTGAAGAAGCAGTTTTCAGGCAGGAACCTGCAGATTCTAAAAGCACTGGTAACATATATTGAGCAGGACTATGTGCAGGATGCGGACGAAATTGAAATAATTATTAATATCGGTGCCTATGAAAAAATTCTGGACCTGGGACTCTACAAGGAAATAAAAAGGGGTTCCGGCGAAAGAAGGTCTTCCGACAGATAAAATTCAATAAATTCAAAACCGGAATCCGCTTTCCGGTTTTTATTATAAATGCAGAAAAAAAATAAAACTGTCTAAAAAAAATCAAAAACTCTGATATATTGTTATGATAGAGAGAATTATCCGCCGATATATAAGCGGCTGGTAATTATTACGGAAGTCGGAGTTATTCAATGTCCAAAAAGACACCCGAAAAATATGCTCCGGGTGAGCTGGAAAAAACAAGAAAAAATATCGGGCCCATTGATGAAGAAGACGCCAGGGAAATGGCCGAAAAACTCGGCGGTGAAATCGGAACAGAAAGAACCGATGAATCTCTTGATGAAAAATATAAAAAATTCCGCAATAAAAACCGCGAAAAATCAGAAATCCTGAAACCTGAAAAAATAAGCTCCGACATTCAGGACATTATTGATCAGAAACCCGAACCGGAACCTCTGCCGGAGGCACGGGACCGGAAAATAAGTCATTTTCAGCAGGTTAAAATCAATTTTCTTGCCGCCCGCCCCGAACATCAGATAAAAACAAGAATGAATGCCTTCATGTCGCTGTTTTCATTTCTAACACATGTCAGGGACGCAGTTAATCCCAAATTTATCTCCCAGGGTGACAGAATATACTATTACCGTATTGAAAAACTGGTAATGGCAACAAGAAATCTTATGTCCAGAAACCGTAAAAACAAGATAATGCCGGTTAAAAACTCATTTTATTTAAAGATAATTGAGACAATAAAAAACTGGGACATTGCCGGAATAAACCGCGAGCTGTCAATGCTTCAGAAATCGCCCAGAAATATACTTTTTCCGTCTACGGCCAGTCTGGCAAGGAAGATTTTCCGTCCGATGTTTATGCTTAATGAACTCAGTGTTGCCCAGCATATAGTGCCCGCTTTGAGGGATGTTCAGGAAAAATCGATTAAAATCCTGGCCAAGGACAGCCCTGATATAGAAAAAATCAGCAATCAGTTTACTGCGGCAAAAGATTCGGCCTATGCCGTGCTTATTGACTTAAAGAAGACCCTGTTTCCCCTTTTGCTTAAGCATGTATCATCCGGTTTCAACGAATATGACAACTTTATAAACAGGGAATTCACAAACATCTGCCAGTTTTTAAATATCAGCGCCAATGATATTATTCAGCCGGAAGAAGAGCATTATGCTCCGCAGCCGGACGAATCCAGGGAAAAAGCGGAAAAAGAAAAGACATCCCAGCCTGTTGACATAGGAGTGCAGATCGGCTTTACCCTGCTTGATGAAATGTTCCCCGACGCAGGCTGGAAAAAACTTGAGCGAAAACCGGACATGTTTCCATATTTCAATAAACTTCTTGTGCTTCCCAAAGATATGGAGATCCTTCCTCCCGGAGATCCCCTGCAGTACGTGATTATCCTGATAAAAATAATCCAGGAACTTTTTCACGGGTTCAGATCAGTTGAACTGAAAGCCCTCAGGCTGAATGATTCAATAGAGATCGAACTTTCAAATTTTCTTGAAGAAATTATGCGGGACTGGCACCTGTTTATTGATGAAACCATTGAAAAACATTTTCTGCCGCAGCTCAGGGATTTTTGCCGTCAGATGGAGCGCTCTGCTTCATTCAAACATTCGGATTACGGAATTAAAATCCAGTCAACCCTGCTCTGGATGAAAAGAAAACTTATCCTTCCTTTTTACCACTTTAATGACAAACTTTATTCAAAACCTTCAATGTCCGTTAAAAACGTAAAACTGTTCGAACAGGTCTCGTATGCCGCGAATATTTTCGGCCGGATTCTTGCTGATCTGAACAAGGATGATCCGCGGACTGTGGGAAATCCCTGGGACAAAATCGAATTTGAAATAGAACATCCGGTCTGTCACAGATTATTATACACTCTTACCAAAAACAGGAAAAAACAGCAGAACAGAAACCTTATCCTTTATTCTACAAGCATTATTCTGGTTTTGGATTATCTTATTAACAGTGAAAGCAGTCCTTTATATATATACGAAGAAATTGAGCATTTCCGCCATCATCCCGACAATATTGATATTCCGGAATATATCTTCAGGTCCGTAAATCCTCAGGATATCTGGAAAAAACAGGAAAAAGAGGACTCAAAGACTGCAAAAGGCAAAACAGAAGAGTCCGGGCAAAGTATTCTGGAAGGATACCTGCATCGTTCCGAAATGCAGAGCTATCTGAAGAAAATGATCCTGAATTTCCATGATAACGGTAAATACTTCTGTATCCTGGTAACCAGACTTCCTGCCGATCACGATCTGGCCGGAATCCTTGGAGAATCGACCAGAGAGATGCAGGATATTACTTTTTATTCATCACCGGCACTGTATTACATTCTTCTTCCGGAAACACGGATAGAAGAAGCTGAAAAAATAACAGGGCGGATAACCGGGAAAGCAAAGGAAAAGCAGGATCCTGTCCCGGCAATTGTCAATGTCGAATATCATAATACATGGGGTTCAGAACGGCTGATGAAAGTGCTTAAAAAATGCGAAGATTTTCTTGTCGAACAGGAAGAGCCGGCTGTCTGGCTCTATAATAATCTTGATGATAATATCAGGAAATACGAAGACTGACCGCTATTCCATTCCAAACTTTTGATTAAAAAGCTCAAGCTGTCTTCCGTCCAGCGGATTTTTTTCTCCTGCAATAATTTTACGGACAGCTTCTGCTTCCGTACCGGAAAGCTGTATTCCCTGTACCTTGTGCTCCATAAAAGCCTCACAGGCCAGAGGACAGGTTTTTGCTGCAATCTCATACAGTATTTTTGCATAATCCCGGATTTCCTTCTGGGCATGCATATCCATTCTGAGTCTGAGAAAATGGAACAGGTTATGCAGATCTATCTGCCAGTACATTTCAGTATAAAGACTTAAGGGCAGATTTATTCTGGACAATTCCCTTGCCAGATCAATTCCAAGCAGGTCTTCATAATCACTGTAATTCTGTTCCTGACTCTTCTTCATCAGCCGGCGCACTTTTTCGGCGGTATCCGGGTCCAGAGCTTCATTGGCCCTTCCCTGTTTGTTGTCTTCACTCTGCCGGGCTATATCGGCCGGATCCGGAATGTAAAACTCGTCTTTCATAACGGAATACCTGCCGGAAATTTCATTGACCCTTGCCGTTCTGTGCCTGATCCACTGCCTGGCGACAAAAATAGGCATTTTAATATGAAAAGTAAAAATCACCTGCTCAAACGGGGAAGTGTGATCATTCCTCAGAAGGTAGTTTATCAGACCTTTGTCCTCCCGGCAGCTTTTTGTTCCCCCGCCGTATGAAACCCTGGCTGCCTGGACAATTCGTTCATCCGAACCGAGATAATCAACAAGCCTGACAAATCCTTTGTCAAGAACCTTGAATTCCTTATCAAGAACTGCTTCAGCATCAGGTACTATGCAGTGTCCCATATCCACCCCCTGAAAAAATCATTTATATAATTAATAACGGAAACAGCGGCTGTACATGCAGTTTCTGTACGCAGAATTGTATCACCCAGACTGAGGAATTGGAAGCCGTTTGACTTAAGCAGATCAATCTCCGAATCAACCCAGCCCCGTTCCGGACCGATAGCGGCGAGGGTACGTCCCCTTTCGGGATTATTATTCGTTATTCCGCCGGCTTTGTCAAAACAGATTTTAACAAATCCCTCCGTATCATTCTTCCTGAAATAGTCATCAAGTGAACTGTACAGCTTCAGTTCAGGAATAAAACAATGGCCGCCCTGTTCTGCCCCTTCAAGAAGCGCTTTTTTATATTCATCCTTTTTCCATAAACTGCTCTGCATATAGGATTTTTCGGAATTGACGGCATTGAAAAAGCTTATGCTTCTGACTGTAAAGCTCGTGCAGTCTTTTATAATGCGTCCGGCAGCAGGCGGTCTGGGATGACCGATAAGTATATCGATCGGTATAAACCTGCATCCGTCTTCCCTGAAGTCGGTCCTGAGAATCATTCTCTTTTCCGTCAGGGTAATAATTTCCGCAAGTCCTTTTTTTCCGTTGATTACCCCTGCCCTGAAAGAATCCCCCTCTGCAAGCTTCAGCACATTGCATATGTGGTGAAACCTGTAATCATCAGGGCAAAGGAGGATTTCTTTTTGCTGTTTTTCAAACAGAACAATATTCATTACTGTTTTTATAACATGCCGAAGGAACAATGTCATTCCCGAAAAACCTGAATGACAGCCGGCCCCTGCATTTATACTTTACTCCATACACCGAAAAACCCATAAATACATGGATATTTATCGATCCATTTGCTATAGTGTCTGAAGTACTGAATATTATCCATAAGTCGGAAAAACTGTCATCCGGCAACTGAGGTTCATGTATATGGCAGACAAAGTAAACAGGCTGAAAACACTTCCCGGCAATGTCTGGCTTTATTTTCTTGCTGTGTTTTTCTGGTCGTGGGGCCTTGCGGCAATTCTGATTTTTGCCGAAACAAGCGCAGTATCAAATGCCGGTGCCGTTGTTTTTATCATGGCTGCCTGCGGTCCGGGTCTGGCCGCTTCGGTGTTTACTGCTCTGGAAAAAAGCCGCAAAATTAACTCCGCTTTCTGGAAAAGTGTTTTCAGCCTTAAAAATACGCGTCTGCTCTGGTATTTTATTATCATTCTGATGCCGGTTTTTATAACTGTATTTTCCGGATTACTGTCATCCTTAATGCTTGGCGGCGGTCTGAAATGGAATGAACATCTGAATATTTACCGTGAAAGCGGGATTACCCGGATCCTTATTCTGCTTGGTAAAATCGCGATTCTCTTTATCGGTGAAATCGGCTGGCGCGGTTTTGCCCAGAAAAAACTTCAGGAAAATTACAGTGCGCTTCTGTCAAGTCTGATTGCAAGCGTTTTCTGGGCGCTGTGGCATCTGCCTGCCTTTTTTATTGCTGACACTTATTATGCCGCAATGGGAACCGGTTCAGCTGATTTCTGGTCTTTTTTTATCCGCATAATAGGGACAAGCTTTGTAATTTCCTGGATATACAATAATACCGGCCGAAATGTCCTGCCCCTGATTTTTTTCCATATTACATCAGTGCTTGCCGCGGAGTTCATTACTATGTCACTGATGGGCAATGTAATATTCACATTCAGCTGGGTCGTCACCGTGACAGTAATAATTCTTTTGTGTGACTATAAAACCATGCTTCCCAAAAAGAGATAAGCCCTGCCCGAGGCGGGAGGAAAAAACCTGAAACTGACGGCAAAACCGCCGGTCCGGACTGTAATACGGAAGATTCTTTAATATAGGAGTGTTTTATTGTGAAAAAAATAGCAGTATTTGCATTTAACGGAGATCCCGGATGTTTTGTTCATGTCCTGCTGAATTCCCTTGATATGAATGCAAAAGGATGGGACATCCGGCTCATTATTGAAGGTGATGCAACAAAAACTGTAGCCGAACTTGCTGATGAAAAAAAACCTTACCATGACCTGTATGAAAAAGTAAAAGCTGCAGACCTTATCGACTGCGTCTGCAAAGCCTGTTCAGCCAAAATGGGTGTGCTTGAACAAATTGAATCACAGGGACTCTATCTGAGTGATGAAATGCAGGGACATCCAAGTATGGCCCGGTATATAGATGAGGGTTTCAGGATAATAACCTTCTGATTCCCGGTGAAATTTACCACAATTCTTAAAATTTGAGTCTGTTATTGTTTGTTAAAAAAAAATGTATTATACTAAATTCATACACCAAAAGGAGGAGGGCAGATGTCTAAAGATACCGATAACATCCAGGAAGATATAGAAGCAGCCAATAAAGATGAATACAGCGATGCATCGCAAGAAGTGTTATTAATAAAGGAGTTAATCAGTACCCTTCAGGGCGCTCCCTATCCTACTTCGGTTAATGATGAATTATATGCAATCTGGTATGAACATTCGCTGATTGCAATAAATAATGCATATGCTTTTCTTAATAAATCAGACCAGGATGAAGAAGAAACGGTAATTCCCTGATTTTTCATAATCGCAATGATAAAGCTGTTAACCTGAGCAGCTTTTTTATGCTTGTGCCAGCGATCGCTGACGCACGCCTTGTATCTTTGACAAACGCTCTTCAAAACAAAAATTCCGCCCATCCCAGCAGCTTTTCAACCGGAACGCAGTATACATCCGAATCAGCGTTTTCACGCAGCTTAATCAGGGTTTCCAGGCTGAATTCGGCGGGAAGGACAGAAAAGTCCTTTCCGGAAGAGGCACCCATTATACCGCTTTTTACTGTAAACAATATTTCTCCGGAATCTGAAATAACCGAAAATCCGGGAGAAGCGCCCCAGCGCCAGTCATTCGAAACAAGCCGGGCTGTG
>CAZKOK010000067.1:0-11216 GCA_964554355.1 uncultured Spirochaetia bacterium
TTTTTCTGGTTTTCATTTAAATCCCTTGATGTATCAGGATGAAAGGTTTTTACAAGATTTTTATAATTCCTTTTAATAGTTTCAATTCTTGTACCCGGAGCGACATCAAGTATTTCAAAATCCTCTGCATATTTATCAAGGTCATGAAAAATAATTATGTCTTTTCTCAGGCTTTCACTGATCCTGGTTTTTAGTTTTTTCAAATACTTTTCGGATTTTTCTGAATTTATGAATTCGGACAATCCGCCGAATCCGATAAAAACAGACCGCCTGTCTTCCGGCAGAATAGAAGAAAGAAGCAGGTCCCAGTCGGCATTTACCGATCCAAGAAACTGCTGATCAACCGCATGAATATATGAACTGGTAAATTTTATTTTTTTAAATATTTTAATAAGCGAATGATCATCAAGAAAGGCAAAGCATAAAGCGCACAGATACCTGATAATAAGCAGAATCCGGTCTTCCCTTCCCAGGGTTATGCTTTTTCCTTTCTCAAGAAACATAACAACCTCTTTTTTCAGAAATGAAAGATCGTATATTTTCTGGAAAAATATGTACAGCAGGATTCCAACCGCAATTCCAAACCAGCCCAACAGAATGAAACTGAGAAAAATACAGAAAAAAAGATAAATCAGCCGGCGTTTATTCATTTATTCTCTGACCTGCCAGTATGATAAGCAGAACCAGCAGTAAAATCAGATTTATTATGATAAGAAAGATTATTGTTCCTGAGAATCCGACCAGAAAGTAGAGAAGCCCATTAATAAGCTGTGAACAGTAACTGACTATATTGACAACAATTACTGATATAATTACAGGGACAGGGATACTCAGAATATAAACGACCCTTCTCTTCTTTGTATCCTGCAAATGGAAAATTAACCCGGCAAGCAGGGCAATAAAACAAAGCAGCAGGAATGTAAAGGGTTTCTGCAGATGGGTTATAATATTAATATTAATTGAATCTACCGGATATCCTGCTTCCAGCATTACTTTTTTAAGATCAAGAAGCTGCGGGACATTCAATACGGAAAAATTCTTTTTTTCTTCACTCATTGAAATCAGTTCGCTGAATGTAAACTGAAGCTTTATGGATGTATCGGGGTATTTTACACCTTCGGCTGTGTAAAATATTTCGGGAGGAACAGACTTGCCCGGATTGTCCCTTGATACAGCCTGAATAATAAGTTCATCATGAATAATTTTCCCGTATGGATAAGCCACATGATAGAGCATTCTGCCCTGTGAAAAGGAAACGTTCATTACTTCAATGTTTTTACAGAAAATCCCTTCGGAAAAAACAGTGATTTTTTCAATTCTTATAAACTGTGCACTGTCGCTGTCCAGATAATTCAGGAAAAATATATCAGAATTGCCCTCATATTCCAGAAACATGTCTATATCTTCAATAAAGAATGAGAGTTTCTGCATTCTGCTCCATGCTTCATCGTAATATCTGTTTATATCAGCATCATTGGGAAGTTTTTCCTTAAGGTCCTTCAGCAGATAATATGCTTTTACAGGATCGTTTGCATCATACAGTACGGAATAAGCTTCCATTTTGGTAATATAATTTTCTCTTGTTTCCTGGTCCTTTTCCGAAAGATCAACTGATGTGATTTCGTCCCATGATCTGGCAATTATTCGCTTCGCTGTATAATTATTGCTGTCAAGATCAAGGACGCGGTTTGCAAGATATATTGCATGAAAGAACTCGCGGCGGTTGAACAGTTCTTCTGTCTTTTCCAGCAGGGGCTTGATGGTTTCCGATACATTTGCAAGTTTGGCCTCGGCGGTTTTTTTCTCGTCTTTCTTGGCTTCCGAAAACCTGCGCAGTTCTTCAGTTACGGCATCAAGGGCGCTGAGTGCTTTTTCATTGTCAGGATCTATTGACAGATAGAGATGAATATATTTGCGGGTCTCCAGGGAATCTTCTTCTGTCAGCATTTTCAAAACATTTGTTCCGTCTTCATTCAAAAGCAGATCCTGATATTCTGTTTCAAATTCACGGGCAAGCCTGGTCCTGTATTTCATCATGTCAAGTTTCTGCAGCTGTCCGGGAATAAAACCTTCCTGAAAAACCGTAAATAACAGGGTAAGAAACAGAAACAGGGCAAGAGCTGGAGAGACGATTCCGGGCATTGTTGCCCCGCGGTAATACTGTTTTCCTGCATAAAAGTATGAATATCCAAGAAGAATAAGGGCAGTAATTATCGGCATAAAGTATTTGAACATCCAGACAAGAGAATTTGAAAATATCCATGATGTTTTGAAGCTTCTCAGGTAAAATTTTTCGGTAAATGCAAATGATGATACTATCAGCGCTCCTATAAAGGAGAAAATCAGAACAGCAAGTATCAGTACAGTCAGCCGCTGGATCAGTCTACCCATATGCCGCTTCCTTCTTTTTTAACGGAACACGGAATATGAGAAATATCAGGGTAAGTACTGCACAGACTATAAAAAAGGCAAGAAGCAGAATAAGCAGAATATCGGCCTTAAGGCCGATTTCCCTGTAGATTTCCAACGCTGTCGGATTGGTAAGAAAATACTGAAGGAAAAAGAAAAACCTCAGACTTAAAAAGATCAGCAGATAATTCAGCAGAGGCCAGCGCGTCATTCTGGATATCATGAAATTGGTTAATACAAACAGGGCAAATGCGCCGATTACAAGAAGATACATTGTAAAGTTTTTCTCTTTGAATCTGTTAAGGTTATCAGCGAGGGCCAGTGAATCTCTGGCAATACCGGAAATGGCGGAAGGCGGATCAAGCGCAGCATCAGACAGCTGATTTTCCGGATTTATCTGATATGAATCGCCGCTGACTGTTAAGGCATTATCTTCAATATATCCATAGCGTTTGTATTTCAGCAGAGGCATACTGTCATTCCGGTTTTGATAAGTAATAATATGTTCAAGGTCCTGGTCTTTGCATTCATTTATAAAAACTGAAAAACTGCCGTAATCGAGTATTTTTTTCTCTTCCAGGCTTACAATTGCCGCCTCTTTTTTCCATGCGCCTGTTTTTAACAGCGGATACACAATCATCATAAAAACCACAAATATTCCGCATACAAGAAGTATGCTTGGAATAAACGGGGCTTTTTTCCGGTTAATAAAGATAAAGGTAAGAAAAGTTGATATAAAAAGTGTAGGCAGATAAGTTGCATGAAGGATGAACATGAACTGCTGTGTAAGCACAGAAGTTTCTGAAATAACGGAAAACTGCGTAACCTGAAAATAGAGGCAGGTAAAGCCTCCTGTCAGCAGAAAAGTGAGAATAAAATTTATTGCAAAAACAAACGGAATAAACAGAAATTTTTTCACACTGAAAATCCTAACATACCCCGAATCCTCCGGCAAGATAATAAAATTCCATGAAAAACATAAAAACTGCTTTTTTACATCAGTTTTTTTGAATATCGTTTTAAAATCATTAATGCTTGAGTAGAAAAAGTATCGAAATTTCAGCTATTCTAATATTAGTGAAGGTTTTTATTATTGTGAACGGAAAGAAGGCATAAAATTTAAATTTTATGCCACACTTTCCTTTTTTCGGTAAGTCAAGAGGTAATTCATATTTGATTTTCTGATTCAAAAATCAAATATGAATTACTTACCGAAATTAATGAATATTTATAAGTCTGTAGAGTATTTATTATGATGGAAGAGCAACTGATACTGGCTGCTAAACAGGGAAGCAAGAGGGCATTTTCAGAACTGATGGATGCATATGCCAGAAAAATATATTATGCAGCCTATTCGTTTATGAAAAATGTGGATGATGCCGCAGATATTTCCCAGGATGTGTTTTTAAAAGTTTATACAAATCTTGACAGTTTTGACGAAAAACGCGCCTTTTTACCCTGGATTTACAGAATCACAAAGAACCTCTGTCTGAATAAACTGAAAAAATGTGAAAATAAAAACAGCAGTATGCTGGAATATGATTTTATCGAGAGCAAGTATACTGCGCCCGATGAACATGTTCTGAAAATGGAAGAAATTGATTCCCTTCAGGATGCAATAAACAGTCTTCCGGAAAATTTCAGGGAAATTATACTGCTGAAACATTTTGAGGAGTGTTCTTATGCGGAAATCAGTGAAATCCTTGATATACCGATAGGTACAGTGATGTCGCGGCTTTACGGAGCAAGAAAGAAGCTGCGGGAAATTCTGGATGAACAGGAGCAGCACAATGAAATGTGATGATGCCAAATATAAAATACAGGCTCTGATTGACAAGGAGCTTCCCGAAGATGAAATCAAGACAGTAGTTTCTCATATCGAGAGCTGCTATAACTGCAGGGAAGAGTATATATCAATGCTGAAGCTGGAAAGCAGACTTAAGGGAATATCTTTTCCTGAAGCGGAATATGACTGGTATGCTGTACAGAGAAAGAAATTCTTAAGAAAAAGTTTTTCATTTTTGGGGAAAATTCTGGTATTTTTTTCCTTTTTGACTTTGTTTGTCTGGGGTATAATTGAACTTGTCAGAAATGGCAATACAAAACCCATTGTTCAGATTTCCATACTTGGGCTTACTCTGGGAGCAGGAATACTGCTTTTTGTTTCCTTTTCCGACCGCGCGGCAGAACTGAAGCATGATAAATACAGGAGAGTCAGAAAATGATTGTGGTTACAACAGATACGATACCAGGAAAAAAGATTGTTAAGGTATTCGGTCTTGTCAGGGGAAATACCATAAGATCGAGACATATTGGACGGGATTTGATGGCCGTTTTCAAGAATCTGGTCGGCGGAGAAATAACAGATTATACAAAAATGATGGCCGAATCCCGCGAGCAGTCTCTTGACCGCATGATTGAGGATGCGGAATCTTTTGGGGCCAATGCAGTTGTCGGTGTAAAATTTGCCACTACAAGCATGATGCAGGGAGCATCGGAATTAATGGTCTACGGTACTGCCGTAACCGTCGAAGACGAATAATCATCTTCATTATCTGAAGTAATCAGATACCCCTTTGATTTTACAGAACAGATAAATTTCTTTTCGTTTCCCGCAGGCAGAATATTCCTTATTTTTTTGCGCAGCCGCATTATAAGCATATCCAGAGCCTTTGTGCTTGTTTCTGTGTTGCCCCATACGGCAAGCCTGATCGTTTCCGAATATACCAGATTACCGTAATTCTGGAGAAGAACACGAAGCAGAAGATATTCCCTGTATGTCAGAGGGCAGGTTCTGCTGCCGATTTTCAGCATGGCCTGGCTTACAGAAATTTCCTGTTTCAGCCAGGTTCTTTTAACATGCCCGAAATAATTAAGAATTCTCTGGCCCAGTTCTGCCATATTCCAGGGATCTTTCAGATAATCAACAGCACCGGACTGAAATGAAACAGCCAGTTTATCTGAACTGCCGTAAATAATGAAAGGAATTGAATATTTCCTCTGTTCGCATAATTCCGTCAGCAAGGACAGATAATGAGCGGGCGCCACAATTATATCAAATTCAGGATCAAATACAGGACGTCTGGAATAAAAAAAGGTAAAAATCTTTCCGGAGGACCCGGCAAATATTTTTATCCTTTCAATTAAAAGACTGTCATCAGAAACAAATGAAATATTAATCAATCTATTCTGATATTTCTTCGTTCTTCATTTTCTTTTTAAGGTCTTCAAGAAGCAGTTCGGCATTCATGTTTGACCCTTCAAGCTGTGCAAACTGTTTATCAAGATCACCATCTGCGCTGACATCTTCCAGTTCTTTCATCGCTTCTGCTTCGGCTTCTATCTTGTCAACCTTTGCCGACATTCTTTCAAAAGCTTCAAATGCGCCGGTATTGGACATTCCGCCGAGTGTTTTCTGAATACGCTTCTGGGCATCTGCCCTTTTTGCCCTTGCAATAAGAAGATTTTTCTTTCTCTGAGCTTCCTCGATTTTCTGCTGAAGCTGACGCAGTGACTGTTTCAGTTTTTCTACTGATTCATGCTGGGCTTCCCACTGCTGTCTGTACTGAACAGCCATATTATCATATTCCTGCTTGCGCAGCAGGGCTTCCTTGGCAAGATCATCTTTTCCGGCTTTAACAGCAAGCATTGCCTTATTTTCCCATTCCTGTGCGGTACCTTCTGTCTGGATCATGGACCGCTCAAGTTTTTTATCATCAGCAATTGCAGCTGCGACGCTTTTTTTGGACTCAATCAGCTGTTCGTTCATATCTATAATAAGCTGATTCAGCATCTTTTCGGGATTTTCAGCCTTGCTGATCAAATCGTTGATATTTGATTTAACTACCCGCTTAAAACGACTAAATAGACCCACTTTTTTTCTCCTGTTATTTCTTGAAGTATTTGGATAATACCGGAAAATGCTGCGCCAGGGCAAGACTGATTGCATCAAGCGATGCCTGAAATTCTTCGAAATCAAGCTGTTCAAATTCATGAGTATCGATAAGAATTACGTCTTTTCCGTCAAGCGCATATGCACCGTGCATAAGATCTGATGCGTTAAGACTCAGCAGTTCCTTGTAAAATTCACAGGGCATGGAATCACTTGTTTCCATAACCTTTACGCGTAAAATTACTACCGGATGTTCGGCAATAATCATTACCTGTTCCAGACCCTTTTCGTGATCGTTAATCACCCAGGTATTTTTTGCCACTTCTTCGAAAGTAATGCCGAGGTTAATTAAATAACCTTCAATTTTTTCTTTTTCTGTCATATTTTTTCCTCTTTTGAGGGGATGAGCAGTATTTAGCCCAGGAATACCTGGCCGGAGTTATCAATTGCAAGTATAGTTTTACATTCCGAACACCGGAAACGGCCAGATTTAGTTGCTTTCAGTTTCTTTGAACAAATCGGGCATTGGAAAATTTTCGGGAACACCTGGGAAGTACCCGGTTTGCCTTCCGAACTGAAAAAGTCTACAGCTTCATTGATATTGTCCTTGATGTTAAAAAACTGTGAAAAACCCAGAAGCTGGAAAACTTCATAGACTTTCGGTTGAATTTCCAAAAGAACAAGATCTCCTCCGCGTGGCTTTACTGCTTTTAAAAATGCTGTAAAACTGCCGATTCCGGTACTTGATACGTAATTCAGACCCCCGCAGTTAAAAATAAGCCTTATAAAACCTGCTTCCACAGCACGGCTGACTCTTTTCTGAAAGAAATTGGAATTATATGTATCAATATATCCGGTGAGATATAAAATCAGGCAGCCTTCAACTGTGTCCACTTTCTGAAGTCTTATTTTCAGGCTGTCATCTTTTTCGTCATCAAATCCTGATACAATATCGTTGTTATTCATGTTCCCTCTTCGAACGCATTTTTAGATATAATCTGACAAATATAATATTATAAGTCAAAATATTATTTGTCAAATAAATATCCTACTTATTATCGGCCAGGTTTACAATATAATAATGTACCAATACTAACATTTTTTTTCAAGAAAAACCCTAATTATTTATGGTTTCCGGCAAATCCGGAAATTATACTTGCTTGACCCGCTATAAAAATAGTCATAGAATTAGATTGTATTTGCCTTAATGATAAGTCCGGTATTTCACAGCAAGGGGTAATTTTATGAAAAAAACAGTTTTTTTCCTTATTTTTATTATTCTCGTTTCGGGAGTATTTTCCCAGTCTGCAGGCCAGCTGGATAAAATACTTAATTTTGATTATGACTTGCCGGACCTTTCAAATCTCGACCAGGCAGTTCTTGAATCGTTTATCGGAAAATTTTTTATAATTTACGGATCTGTAACGGAGACGGCTGTTATTAATACTGATGAACAGAATTTTCTGGCATCTGTTTCCATTATCAGGGGAGTATGGGAAAAAATCGATAAACTTGAATCGTATAAGGCAGAACTTGTTTTCTCGGGGCCGGAATATTTCAGCCTGATACCAGCCAGACCGCCAAGAACTGTTACCCCGGAAATGATAGTGCCCAATGTCAACCTGACTGTACTTTGCCAGCTTACAGGACTCAAAACAGAAGAGGGCAGAGCAGTTCCTGTTTTCAATGTACACAAAATCAGATACGGGAACTGATTTCTCCTATATAAACTGAATATGTTCAGCATGGACAGTCTCTCCATCGCATAATACTGCCGCCCGGATAATAACATTACGCAGTTCCCGGATGTTTCCGGGCCAGCTGTGGTCAAACAGTTTTTCCACAGCCGGAGCAGAAAATGCCTTGTTTATTCCATTTTCCCTGATAAGATGTTCAGTCAAAACAGGAAGGTCTTCCATCCGGGCCCTTAAAGGAGGTATAAGGATATTAAGGACATTCAATCTGTAAAAAAGATCCTGACGGAATTCCTTTGTTTCAACCTGTTTATGAATATCCCTGTTTGTTGCTGAAATAACCCGTACATTGACAGGTTTTCTGAAATTCGACCCCAGTCTCCGGATCTGCTTCTCCTCAAGTACCCGCAGCAGCTTTACCTGAGATGCAGCCGGCATTTCCCCTATTTCATCAAGAAAAACCGTGCCTTCCGAACTGGATTCAAAAAGACCCGGTTTTGTAACGGCATCTGTAAAAGCCCCTTTTTCCGAACCGAAAAGTTCGCATTCCAGAAGAGCCGCTGGAATTGCCCCGCAGTTAACGGGATTATAAGGATGATCCTTCCTTCGCGACAGCAGGTGTATTGCCCTTGCGGCAAGCTCCTTGCCTGTTCCGCTTTCACCGCAGATAAACACAGGATGGGAGCTTTCAGCATATCTGCATATGAGCTGCTTTACAGATTGTATCGCCTTTGATTCTCCGGCAATAAATTCAGGAATTTCATCAGCAGTATATTCAAATGCTGCGGTTTCTTTTTTTCTGTAAACGGAAAGTATTTTATTCATAATTACCGGAATATCCGCCTTTTTGCTGATGTATTCTGAAACACCCATTTTTACTGCTTTTACCAGGGAAGAAGGTTCCATTTCATGCGTAAAAAGAATAAGCGGGGAATTCCGGAAATCTCTGCAGTGATTTTCCATAAGACGTTCAGAATTCTTCATATCCGGTTCAAGGAGAATAATATCAGGTTTCCGGGCAGTGATGCATTTTTCGCCGTCTGATACAGTTTCAGCCGTGAAAAGGATAAGATCCTGAGGCATACAGCGGATCATTTTATGTATGGTGTCTTTCTGATAATCAATAAGCAATATTTTTAACATCTTTTTTTAATATTGAAAGTATATCATTGATTTTCAGAAAATAAAAGAACAGATTTCAGTTATAAGGCATTATTTTCCTGTTTTGAAAAAAATAAAATTGCTGTATAGATTTTTTTCATTTTTACGGATAATTTAATTATGGAAAATATAAAAAGTACTGAAAGGAAGGTAAAATTATGACTCAGAACGGTTTTTTACTTAATTTTTTTGATAAAAACTATATTTTAAGGACTTTTTACATAATTCTTGCCCTGTCAATGCTTTTGATTTTTGATTTTTTTATTGCTTTCAAATTAATCAGCGTTTTAGGTGGATTTCTTCTGCTGTTTCTGCTTTCGATATCAGGATTTGCCGGTCTTTTTATCGGGTTTTTAAGGGTGAAATTTATGCTTGCCAAAATCATGAATGATATTAATCACGGCAATTTCAATATCAGGGAAATGTACAGCTATTTTGGTTCTATCATTGCCTGCATTTTGTTAATAATCCCCGGTTTTTTTACCGACATTCTCGGGATTATATTCCTTACTTCTATCCTGAAGTCAGCCCTCGGAAAGCTTGTTCTTAAGCCCAGTGAAGAAAAACTTCGTACCCTGTATGAATATCTGAAACTTTATTAGCCGGCCGGGTCCGGATAAAATCATCAAAACCGGGAAGGTCCGGTTTTCGTATTACCGGCCCCTGATTCTTGCAAAAAGAAGCTGTATGCTGAATATGAAATATGGGAAGATCAGAAACCATTTTAATGGAAAAAACAGGGCAGAAAACATGTTTTCCAGGCCTGCGTTCCACAGTTTTTTGTTCGGTTTTCTGCATTTGCCGGAAAAGATATTATAACAGTGTTTATCATAAATCATAATCCCTGATTTAATTTTCTTCTTCAGTGAAAATGCCCATTTTTCATTCCTGGGAATGCTTTTTCCTGTAAGAATGCATGATGGTTCTGCTTTCTGTATAGCTGTGATTATATTGATTTCCTGAAGTCTTTTAAATTTCCCGACATGACGGCCTATTATCCGTATTCCAGGGAAGGAATCTTTCAGATTGTTCCACGATTTCTGGAGTCTTTCCGCATCTGATCCGACAAGGTACAGGGTCTCCTTTTGTTTTTCAAGTGCGCCAAGAAGTCTGATTATGAATTCAAAAGGCATATAGCGTACAGGTTTGCCTTTTTTAAGAAATTTTACTGCATTTACCAGGGATCTGGATACCGGAATTACAAGAGCAGCCTGATTCAGCATGGACCAGTAATTATAGGAAAATTTTGCCTTGAGATATCCGCGGAAACTTAAAAAGCAGATCTGTTCAGGTTTTTTTGAAGATACAAAACTCTTGATTTTTTCATCAATGTCCTCTTCATTGATTGTATCAATCGGGACATTAAACAGAAGCGAACGATTTTTATCTAGCATTTTTGCCAAAAGCCCTTCTCCAATATCATATTTTTTAAAATACCGGCAACAGCAACAGCAGCAGTATCAACCTTAAAAATATTATTTCCCAGTAACACAGAAATATATCCTTTTTTTCCGAGAGATGCAATTTCATTTTTACTAAATCCTCCCTCCGGTCCTATCAGAAACAGAATTTTCTGTGCATTTACATCAATAACCGAATGTAGACTGTTTTCATCCGATTCTTCATGATGAAGAACAATACCGCACTCATTATCTCCGACAGGCGGAATATCTGCGGTCGACACGGGATTATGGACCTTTGTAAATACGTTTGATCCCGACTGCTGCATGGCTTCCTCACAGATTTTTCTGAAACGTGCTGTTTTTTTTCCGTCAGGCATATCGGGTATAGTGAATTCGGACTTTAGGGGATATATCGCAGAAACACCTATTTCCGTTACGCAGCGGATGATTGTTTCAATTTTTTTACCCTTCGGAACAGCCTGATACAGAACAAGTTCGGCAGATTTCCGGACTCGTTCAGCAAGGAGGCTGACTTTCAGTTTACAATCCGAATTTCCTATGGATTCGATTGTTACAGAATATTTATTGCCGGCTGAATCAAGGCCTTCAATTTTCCGGCCTTCTGTATAGCGCAGGACCCTGATCAGGTGATGATAC
>CAZKOK010000068.1:0-11146 GCA_964554355.1 uncultured Spirochaetia bacterium
GAATAATGATCCAGGAGAACTGGGACCAGTCGGTGCAGAATGATGTCGTGACCCTTATGAAGAAGCTTGTCCCTTCGGGGATATGGGAACATGACCGGCAGGACAATAACGGCGATTCGCATCTGAAAGCAGGGATTGTGGGCCCTTCGGAAACGATACCGGTAATCAATGGTAAAATGGGGCTATCCGCATGGCAGAATATCTTTTTCTGCGAATTTGACGGCCCGCGGGCCGAACGGACCATAGCCGTTACTGTCTGCAAGGCTTAGGATTCATGAGCGTTATAGGGCTTATTCCGGCTGCAGGTGAATCTTCCAGGACAAAAGGATTCAAGCTTTTTTATGACTGGGATGGTGTTTCAATCCTGCAGGCTGTAATAAAAAATATGTCATTGTTCTGTGAAAAGATTATCGTAATCACCGGATATATGCATGAACAGATTATTAATCATCTTAAAGGATATGATGCTGTAAAAATAGTGAATAATCCGGACTGGAAAAGCGGGATGATAACATCAATCCGCTGTGGGCTTTCATATGCAGGCGGGCAGGATATTCTGTATTGTCCGGCAGATTATCCGGGAATATCAAAAGAAACCTTTAAAACAGTTCTTTATTACGGTAAGTCGGAAAAGTGCTTATGCATGGCGGAATTCCAGGGCAGAACAGGACCGCCTCTTTTTATGCCTGCAAAGGAAGTAACTTTTTTCTTAAAAAACAATTGGCAAAAATCTTTAAGAGAATGGATTGGTAAGCGTAATCATTTTTCTATTGAATGTTCTGACAGCTGGGTGCTTGAAGATATTGATACAGATACAGAATATGATCTTTTGAAGATGTAAAGTATTTATGGTAAATCATCTTTAGAATGGTCATTGGCCCAATATATTAAGTTTTCTGTTTGTGCTGAAGAAAATTTTCAAACTGGATATATAATAAATCTCCATGCTATAATACATTCCAGGACAGGTCAGATAGCCGGAGTATACAGGTGAAAGAATTATACAAGATGATTCTTGTTGATGACGAAGACGAAGTCAGAGGCAGAATCTCATCCAAAATTTCAAATGAAAGCGGTTTCTCTGTAGTGGGTGCTGCCGGAAACGGATATGATGCCCTGGAGTTGATTGAAAAATATTCTCCGCATGTTGTACTTACTGACATAAAAATGCCGTTTATCGACGGCATTGAGCTTACTTCAATTATCAGAAGGGACTTCCCGACTGTCAGGGTCGCATTCATAACCGGTTATGATGAATTTGATTATGCAAGGGAAGCGATTGAACTGAATGTATCAAGTTTCCTGACCAAACCTGTCACACAGGCAGATATTTCAAAGTTTCTTGATAAACTGAAAATAGAACTGGATAATGAATTCAAGGAAAAATATAATCTGGAAAAACTCAGGAAGCAGTATGAAAAGAGCATTCCATTAATAATTGAAAATTATTTTATATCATCACTGATATCTTCCGAGATTGGTCAGACGGATGAAAATATAGCTCCTGCCGATTTCGGAATCAATCTGAATGACGGTTATCTTCTTTTATTTTTAAAACTTGAACACGGAAGTATCAAAGGAAATGTAATTGATTATGAAAAACTGAAGTTTTCTGTGCGTTCTGTGGCAGGCAATATTATTGAACGCTGTAAATTTGAATATTACAGCTTCATGTTTAATGACGGTATTATATTTTTAATCAGGTCCGTAAGCGGTGACTTCCTTAAAAAGATAGATCCGGTTTTATATGAAGTTGTAAAAATGACTGAAAAATATCTGTCTGTAAAAATTGATATCGGGATAAGCCAGATTAAAAACAGACCTGCAGATCTGTATGCTGCATATCAGGAAGCTGATAAAGCACTCGGCTACAGCAAGCTGCTCAATACCGGAAGAATTATCTATATCAGTCAGCTTGAGGAAAACATCAAGCCGAGGACCCTGAATCTTTCTGATTCGGAAATAAAGAATATTGAATATACACTTAAATTCGGAACTGATGCGGAGCTCGAATCTGTCATAAAAAAAATGAAGAAAAACGCGCTGAAAGATAAAATGACAGTTACAAATTACAGGATCTATCTGTTAAAGCTGGCTAACATTATAATCAGTTTTTCTGAATCTGCCGGTATTGATCTTCATCAGATTGTAAATGAAGATATAATTGATAAATTGTCAGAATTCAGGAACATTGAACATATCTTTGACTGGATTGAAAATGTGTTTTCTGAATTAAGAGAACTGAATATAAAAACAAAGCAGTCCAATTCTGACAGAATACTGGAAAAGGCTGTACGTTTTATTGATACCAATTATGCGAAAACAGATATCTCAATGGAAAAAACCTGTGAAGAACTCGGCACAAGTGTCTCCTATCTTAGTCATCTGTTCAAGAAAAACCGGAATACAACTTTCATAAAATATCTGACGGCTGTAAGAATGGAAAAAGCAAAAGAGCTTTTAAAACTGACTCATGATCGTATCATAGAGATAGCGGAAAAATGCGGCTACAATGATGTTTATTATTTCAGTCACAGTTTTAAAAAATATATGGGGGTTTCACCTAAGAGTTACCGTGAAAAATGCAATTCATAATTTATCAATACGTCAGAATATTCTGCTGGCTACACTGGGAACCGTTATACTTTCCCTGCTTGTTACAAGCCTGATATATTATACAAGTTTTTCCAAAGCTACTGATTCTCTTGTTGAAAAACAATCCAGGGAAATAAACAAGCAGATCGTTCTGAATTATGAAAGCTATATTAACAATGTTATAGAAACAGCTAACTATATACAGGAAGCATCGCTGAATCTTGATGCAGCGGATTCCCTTGATGAGCTTCAGAATATTTACAGGGTCAATACTGAAATCAAAAAAGATGTAGTATCAATTTTTCTTTTTAATGAATCAGGTGAGCTTCTGCTTGGGAATAAGTCAGTTCTGAATACGGATATGAAGATTTCAGAAGAAAGCTGGTTTAGAAATGCCCTGCAGGAAAAAGATATTTTTCATTTTTCAGCACCTTCTCCGGAGAGTGTTTCGGCAGGGCAGAGTGAACAGGTTATTTCAGTGTCAAAATCAGTCGAATACACAAACTCCGGAGAAAAAAGAAAAGGGATAATTCTTTTAGAGCTTAATTTCAGAACGATTACAGATCTTGCTGATAAAACCAATCTGGGAGAATTTGGACATATCCTGATCCTTGATGATAACGATTCGCTTATTTACAATTCAGATACCGGCTCTGATAATGCATCGGAAGAAAGTACAAAAGCAGCTGTCAGCAGTTTTTTCGGCGGGTTTAAAACAGTTATCAATTCACGGAAAATGTTTATGAATATTAATACCCTTTCCCATACAAGATGGAGAATTGTTACAGTAAACAATGTTGATGATCTGTCTCAGGCCAACAAGCGTATGCTTGTCATTCTTCTTGTAATTTTTATGTCCAGTTCGGCAGTAATAGCAATGCTTGCGGGAATTATCTCAATCAGAATTTCAAAGCCATTGAGCCAGCTGAAAAAAAGCATGGTTAAGATTGAAAATGGCGATTTCTATACAAAGGTGAATGTTTCCGGTCAAAAGGAGATTGTGCTTCTTTCAGCAACTTTCAACAACATGATTGACAAGATAAGATCGCTGATGGAAAAAGTTGTAACCGAACAAAAAGAGAAAAGGAAAACCGAACTGGTTGCTCTTCAGAATCAGATAAATCCTCACTTTTTGTACAACACTCTCGATTCGATTGTCTGGCTTTCAGAAAATGACAGAATCGATGAAGTGATAACCACAGTAATTGCTCTGGCCAGGTTTTTCCGGATAAGTATTTCAAAAGGAGAAAACTTTATACCGGTTTTGGCCGAGATTGAACATATCAGGAATTATCTGACAATCCAGAAAATACGATATGTTGATAAATTTGAATATTTATTTGATGTTGATGATTCAATACTGGATCTGAAAGTCATGAAGCTGATACTTCAGCCTATTGTTGAAAATGCTATTTATCATGGTACCGGTGACGAGAAGGGAATTATTACCATTCGGGGATACAGGAATAAAGGATTTCTGTATTTTGAAATAGAAAACACAGGATATGGATTAACCGAAGAGAATATCCGTGAAATGTATTCGATTATGCAGGGCAATCACAAGGAGCGGAGTGTTGGCATCAGAAATGTATATCAGCGACTTAAGTTATATTACGGCGAGAAAGCCGATATCGTTATTACTTCTGAACTTGATTTCATGACAAATGTAAAACTTGTTATACCATTGGATGCTGTAAAAGAAAAAGGAAAACGGCGTGAAAAATAAAAAACCTTTTTGCAGACTGCTGATTTTAATTATTCTGACCGGATGCAAAGGGACCGAAAGGAATGTTGAACTGTATATGTACAATCTCAAGGATCCTTATGTAAATGTATTTTCAAGGCAGATATGTGATTTTTCCAGCGATCTTTATCCATTGAAAACTTATGATGCGCAGAATTCTCAGATACTTCAGAACGAACAGATCGAGAATATGATAAAAAACAACGGAGACCTGATGATAATAAATCCGGTCGACAGGCTCGGTGTCTACCCGGTTATAAAACGAGCGAGACAGGAAAATATCCCCATAATTTTTTTTAATCGCGAACCTCTTCTCAAGGATCTGGAATTGTGGGACAGGGTTTATTACGTCGGCGCCCGGGCTGAACAGTCCGGACAGATCCAGGCGCAAATGATAATGGAACTTTTCGGCAATAATCCTGACAAGCTGAACAGGTTTGACCGCAACAATGACGGCAGGATTCAGGCTGTAATATTGAAAGGCGAACAGGGACATCAGGATGCCGAGATCAGAACAGCCGAAGTAGTAAAGGCTTTCAGGGAAAAGGGATTCAGACTTGAAATACTTATAACGGAAGTTGCAGACTGGAATATAAATCAGGCCTATGACAAAATGGGGCAGATACTGAAAGATTTTAAAAATGAGATGGAAGTTATACTTTCAAATAATGATGCAATGGCGCTGGGAGCAATTAAGAGAATGCGTGAAAATGGAGTGTTTGTCGATACAAACGGAAACGGAAGAATTGATAAAAATGATTATACCTGGCTTCCTGTCGTCGGAATAGACGGCATTGAGGATGCCGTTGATAATATTGAACTGGGATATCTTTATGGAACCGTACTCAATGATTCTGTTACCCAGGCAAAGGCAATAGTTGACTTGTCAGAGTGCGTCCTCGGTATGAAAGACATCTCCGAACTTGAATATAAACTGGAAGACGGAAAATATATCTGGGTGGATTACAGAGTTTTTACACTAGACTAGAAATATCAATTTTCAGCGCTTTTTGTAAAATCTTATAAAAAAAACGAAGAATATCACATTGTTTTACTCCTGTTCCTGTCTGAAAATGATGCAAGATCAGATATTTGCAGATATCAAAAAAGGAGTAGGTCTTATGAAAAGAAAATTAATATTAGCGGCAGCTTTGATACTGACTGTTGCTGTGGTTTTCACCGGATGTAAAAAAGATGACGGTAAAATCACAATTGGTTCAAACATCTATACATTTGCAGACAACTTTATGAATGGCGTAATGAAACCTGAACTTGAAAGGTATGCAGCTGAAAAGGGAGTTGATATTGAGATAGTCGATTCGGAAAATCAGCAGGCAAAACTCAATGATCAGGTAGACATCTTCATCACCAAAAAAGTCGATGTACTGGCTATCAATCTGTGTGATCCGGCATCAGCCCGTACAATTATTGAAAAAGCAAAGAAAGCGGGCATCCCTTTGATACTTTTTAATAAGGAAGCAACTGAAGCAGGGGCAATGGGTATATATGACAAGGTATGGTTTGTAGGTACAAATTCCGCTCAGTCAGGTATTATCCAGGGCCAAATGATGGTAAACGACTGGAAAGCCAATCCGGACTGGGATAAAAATGGAGACGGCAAAGTTCAGTACGTAATGCTCAAAGGTGAACCCGGACATCCGGATGCAGAAGCAAGAACAAAATATTCTGTCAAATCCTTTACAGATGCAGGTATCGGTGTTCAGCAGCTTGCACTTGAAGCAGATCCTAACTGGTCTACCCAGCATGGAAATGACAAGATGCAGGCATGGCTTACCTCAAGTTTTGCAGATGATATAGAACTTGTTATCTGCAATAACGACGGCATGGCATTCGGAGCAATCAATGCACTGAAAGCAGCCGGAGTTGAACTTCCGATTTACGGTGTTGATGCTCTTGATCAGGCCCTTCAGCATATCGCTGACGGTGAAATGAACGGCACAGTACTTAATGACGGTGTTAACCAGGCCAGAGCCACAATCGACCTTGCTGTAAATGCAGCGAAAGAACTGCCTGTAACTTCGGGAACAAGCTGGAAACTGGACACAGACGGATCAAAAGCAGTCCGCGTTGATTACGTTGCAGTAACGCCGGAAAACTATAAAGATTTTCAGTAGGCATCAACCTCCTGATAAACTTCTTTATATAGAGAGAAGTGCAGAGTAACCAGCTGCACTTCTCTCGCACTTTAAAATTGGATTGGAGTGTACATTTTGCAGGATAAGTATTTATTAAGAATAAAGGATGTGAGTAAATCATTCTCCGGAGTCAAGGTGCTTAATAAAGTCTGCCTGAATATACGGAAAGGAACCGTGCATTCACTTATGGGAGAAAATGGAGCGGGCAAATCAACTCTTATGAAGTGTCTTTTTGGAATTTACAGACAGGATGAAGGCAGTTTTTTTCTGGAGGATACGGAATTCAATTTCACTGATCCGAAACATGCTCTTGATAATGGAGTATCAATGGTGCATCAGGAGCTGAATCAGGTAACAAAAAGGACAATTACCGACAACATATGGCTTGGCAGATATCCAAGGAAAGGTCTTGTTGTTGATGAAAAAAAGATGCTCAGGGATACAAAAGATCTGTTTAAAAGGCTGAATATTCATCTTGATCCGAAGATAAAACTTGAAAAGCTTTCTGTCTCGCAGAGGCAGATGGTTGAAATTGCAAAAGCTGTTTCATACAATGCCAAAATCATTGTGCTGGATGAACCGACATCTTCCCTGACAGACAATGAAGTAAAGATGCTTTTTGATATAATCAGAGTTCTTAAGAAAGAAGGAGTCGGAATTATTTATATCTCTCATAAGATGGAGGAGATATTCGAAATATCGGATGAAGTGACTGTACTGCGGGACGGGAACTGGATTGGAACTGATGATATCAAAAAACTTACGATGGAAAAAGTCGTGAACATGATGGTCGGCAGGAAACTTGAAAACAGGTTTCCGCAAAAAACCAATAAACCTGGTGAAGCTTATATGGTAGTAAAGAACTTAAGCACGAAATATCCGCCGTATGTTCATGATATAAATTTTGAACTAAGGAAAGGGGAAATCCTTGGTGTTGCCGGACTTGTCGGAGCAGGCAGGACCGAAATGGTTGAAGCCCTTTTTGGTGCGAGAACGCTTAAAACCGGGGAAGTACTTGTTGATGGAAAAATAATCAAAAACAATCACCCCAACAGGGCAATTAAAAACAAATTTTCGTTACTTACCGAAGAAAGGCGGGAAACGGGTATTTACCCTGTAGCAGATGTTACATTCAATATCTGCATCGCCAATATCAGCACTTACAAAAACAGGATCGGGCTTCTCAGGGACAGAAAGATGAGAGAGGACACTGACAGAATGATAAAAAGCATGAGAATTAAAACTCCAAACCGAAGGGCAAAGATACGTTCCTTAAGTGGCGGGAATCAGCAAAAAGTGGTTATTGGCAGATGGCTTTTAACAAATCCCGATATCCTTCTGCTTGATGAACCCACAAGAGGAATCGATGTCGGGGCAAAATATGAAATATATCAGTTAATAATTAATCTCGCAAAAAGCGGAAAATCTGTAATTATGGTGTCTTCTGAAATGCCTGAACTGCTTGGAATAACCAACAGGATCCTTGTAATGAGTAACGGCTATATGGCAGGAATTGTAAATACGGATGAAACTGATCAGACAAAGATTTTCAATCTTGCATTAAAGTACCTGAGCAATACCAGAGAGGCGGAAGTATGAGTGATCTAAATCCTGTAAAAAAGGAAAATATATTTATAAGAATGCGGAATCGCATAAAGTCCATGAATACAGAGGACTGGAAAACTCTGCTTATCAATAATGCAATTTATATCGTAATTTTCATCATTATTATGGTCATTATAATCAGTGAACCGGCTTTCCTTTCGTTGACTGTTTTCAAGAATATCCTTACACAATCTTCCGTAAGGCTTATACTGGCCTTCGGAGTAGCAGGAATAATCGTCCTTCAGGGTACAGATCTTTCCCTTGGAAGAATGGTCGGTTTCGCAGCTGTAATTTCGGCTTCAATGCTTCAGAGAGGAGATTATCCCGGAAGGTTTTTCCCGGAGCTTTACAATATGCCGATTCTTATTCCAATGCTGGTCGCAATCGCTGTTTGTGTGTTTTTCAGTGCAATAAATGGTTTTGTTGCAGCCCGTTATCAAATCCATCCTTTTCTCGCGACTCTAGGGATGATGATAACGCTTTATGGAATACTGTCTATTTATTTTGCATCAGGCGCAGGCGGGGCCCAGCCGATTGGAGGACATGAACCTGCATATACACAGTTTGTCATAGGATCTCCCCTGGGAATTCCTAACCTTATAATTTTTGCAGGCATTGTCAGCGTGTTTATGTGGTTCCTGTGGAATAAAACAACATTCGGTAAAAATATGTATGCCGTAGGAGGGAATCCTGAGGCTGCAAAAGTTTCAGGTGTAAATGTATTGAAAACAACGGTTCTTGTTTATGTTGTTGCAGGAGTCCTTTACGGTATCGGAGGGTATCTGGAAGCTGCCAGAATCGGAAGTGCCAATAACGGAACAGGATTCGGATATGAGCTTGATGCAATAGCAGCATGCGTAGTCGGGGGAATATCATTCTCAGGCGGCATAGGAAAGGTGTCCGGAGCTATTGCAGGTGTTCTGATGTTTACCATTATCAGTTATGGTATGACATTTATGGGCCTTGATCAGAATTTTCAGTATATCCTGAAAGGTGTAATAATTGTAGCAGCTGTGGCCCTTGATACAAAGAAATATCTGAAAAAAACCTAAAACATTATATATATAATCCCCGCTAAAATACCTTATAGACATCAGCCCGGACCGGCACTATAATTAAGCTGATAATTTCAAAAATCGGAGTAATTATGGAAAATAAAAAAAATTTGATATGGCCTGTGCTTTTATGGGGATCGGTATGGGGCGCAGTTGAAGCGACTCTTGGATGGGTGCTTCATTTTATAGACCTTTTCCCCGGATTTTCAGCAATTATCCTGTTTCCCCCTGCAGTCTATTTCATGAAAAATGTCTATATGCAGACCGGTTCGGCTTTTTCGGTGTTTGCTGCGGCTTTGACTGCTGCGGCAATCAAGGCAGTTGATTTCCTGTTTCCTGCGCTGCCGTTTATAAAGACTTTCAATCCTGTAACAGCAATAATTGCAGAAGGACTTCTTGCTGCTTTGCTGATTAAATATATAATCAGCCCTGACAGGCTGAAGATAGTTCCGGCCGTCCTTGCAGCATCTTTGGGCTGGCGGGTTGTTTTCCTGCTTGTTAATGTGCCGGTCCTGATTTTGATTTCCGACGGAATACTCATATACGGTTTTATCAATGCCTTAAGATTTCTTTTATTTGACGGCACCCTGAACGCGGTGTTTGCCAGCCTGATTTGTCTGGTTCCGGTCACGAAAAAGACGCAGAGTAATTTTAAGCCTGTTTTTGCGGCCCTGGCCCTGTTCGGCGCCGTAAGTATTGAGATATTTTTTCTTCTTGCCTGAAAATAATGAATACGGATATTAACAGCATATTTGCAGATTATCTCCTGCGGGGCAGTGAGTTTGTAAGCGCTTCAGTATTTGCTGCCGAGGGACATACTCCTGCAGCGGAAGGCTCAAGGATGCTTATTACAATTGACGGGCAGTCTTCCGGTACCGTCGGCGGCGGGGCAATTGAAAAAGACGTTATCAATAAAGCCCTGGAAATATTTTCAGCCCGCAAAAGCAGGGTAATAACATATGATCTGGAATCCGGCAGTCCTGTTAAGGATGATGAGAAAACCGGAATGCCCTGCGGAGGAAGAGTCAGTATTTTTCTTGAATATTTCGGCAGTCCTGACAGTCTTTATATATTCGGATGCGGACATGCCGGTGAAGCTCTGGTAAAAATCACGGTCGGACTCGGATTTGCTGTAAGCTGTATTGATGGACGGAAAGAATATGCAGACAGGATAAGAAAACAGTACCAGGTTTCCGTTTATCAGGATTTTCCGGAAATTGACCCGGATCGTGAAAACTATATTGTAATTGCATCATATTCACATGAGAATGATTTTGAAATTCTCAGTAAAATTATTGCCGGCAGGATTGATTTTAAATATCTTGGTATCGTCGCATCTTCGCGAAAATGGAAACTAATGAAAGAAAAACTGCTTGCGGAGTTCGGGAAAGGAATTGATTTTTACCGAATATATTCACCCGCCGGGATAGATACCGGCGGAAGGACCCCTGCCGACATTGCTGTGTCAATTGCGGCCGAACTGAATTCGGTCAGAAACGGAACAGAAGGCCTTTTGCATCTGAGGGATAAAAAGAGTCAGCAATGATTTATATTTTTTCCGGAGAGATTGATTCCGGTAAAACATCAAAAATGGAAGCGCAGTATAAAATTCTGCCGCCTGACAGCCGCGGCGACGGGATTATATCCAGAAAGATTATGGCAGACGGAAAGATTACAGGATATGACTTTGTTCATCTTGACGGTGAAATGTCTGTTCCCGGTATAAGGCTCGAAGAAAATATTCCTGAAAATACTGATACAATTTTTTCAATAGGCCGGTTCAGTATCCTGCGTGACGGTTTCCGTTTTGCGGAATCGATTTTAAGGCAAAGCATCACCGACGCAAGCAAGCCTGTATGGATTGATGAAATAGGAAAACTTGAACTTGATGACGGAGGCTTTGCCGGACTTCTGCTGCTGGCAGTAAAAAAAAGAGGAACCGTATACATGACCTGCAGGACCGAATACCTTAAGGAAATCATAAGGGTTTT
>CAZKOK010000069.1:0-2462 GCA_964554355.1 uncultured Spirochaetia bacterium
AAAACCCTTGCAGATGGTTTTTTTCAATCCATACCCGGGAAAAGAGCGCTGTCGGCAGACAGGGTATATACTGAAAAGCCGTTTCTCTACAGTCCTGACGGACGGACGGTGATTTCCGGTATTGCAGATCTTGTAATAAGGGACAAAGAGGGCCTGGTCCTGCTTGATTTCAAATCAGACCGAAAGGTATATAGCACAGCATACAGGATCCAGCTTAGTATATATGCACAGGCTTTCAGTGAATTGTATAAAAGCCCTGTTGATGCATGTGTATTTTATCTGAGAGGATCACAGGCGGGAAAGATGGATGTTTTTTCTCCTGAGGAACTGAACAGGATTATAGCCGGAATTACAGAGGGATAAATATGAAAAAGTATATAATTATTCCTGTTCTGCTGCTGATTTTTTACGGATGCGGGACAATTACAGGGGCAGGTGATAAAACTCAGGGAACAGGCAGCAGCGCGGCATCATCAAAAAGCGCAACAGCTGAAGAAGGAGATGTCACCCTGCCCACAGGGTTTCTTCCGGGAAAGACAGTTACAAATCAGCTCTTTACTGCTTACGGTGAACCTGAGAAAGTAACCGAGGAAACAAAAAAAAATATTCAGGCCCCGGAATATACCGATACAATCAGAACATATTATTATAAGGATTTTTCCTGCCAGATCCTTGAGTCGGGGTATTCAGGAGACGAGATCCTTCTCGAGACTATTGTCAGCGGAAAAGGGATCGAACTGAAAAATAAACTTGAAATCGGCCTGACGCGAGCCCGGGTTTATGAACTTCTCGGTTTTCCGGCCATGGAAGATGATATTTCAATGATTTTTTACCTGCAGGAAGGAAAAGATTCCCAGGCATATGAATATTATCTGAAGATGGAAAATGAAAAAGTAGCCATGATAGTTATCAGCGGTTATATTTTCTAGATCTCATCATCTATCAGGCCGATTATTTCAATTACTTTTTCGATCTGTTCACTGTTTATGCAAAGGTGAGTTACAATTCTCATCTTGTCAGGTCCGAGTACTGATATCAGAATACCATGACGCTTAAGCAGGCCTGAAATTATTTCGCTCGAACCTTTCCCTGCCTTGAAATAAATTATATTGGTTTCGACAGAATCCGCCTTAATTTCCGCATAGGAAGTTTCGGACAGAGCCTGTGAAATCATTTTTGCATGCTGATGATCCTGTTGAAGTTTTATGACATTGTTCTGAAGAGCATAAATGCCGGCTGCCGCAATAATGCCGGCCTGTCTCATGCCGCCACCGAGCATCTTTCTTGTTCTGCGGGCGTCCTTTATAAATTCCCCGGGACCGCACAACAGGCTGCCGACCGGGGCCCCCAGACCCTTGGACAGACAGAATGTAATTGTGTCGGTATAGGAACTTATTTCCCTGACGCTCATTCCTGTAGCTTCAGAGGCGTTAAAGACGCGTGCCCCGTCCATATGGATCGGGATATTCCTGTCAGAAGCATAATCTGCGATTGCCGAAAGCTCCTGCTTGCTGTAACAGGTCCCGCCTGCAAGATTATGCGTATTTTCCATTTCAATAAGCCCGGTGCGGGCCATATAATAAATTTCTCCCCGCAGATGTCTGTCAATCTCTTCAGGAGTCACTTTTCCCTTTTCACCGGGAACAGGCCTGGGCATGACACAAGCCAGTGCCGCCATGGAGGAAAGTTCATAGTGAAAAATATGACTCAGTTCATGGGCAATTACTTCTGATCCGCGCGGACAGTTCTGATAAAGCGCAATCAGGTTTCCCATTGAACCTGAAGTTACGAAAATCGAAGCTTCTTTTCCTGTAATTTCAGCCCCCAGGTCCTCCAGAGCGTTTACTGTCGGATCATCTCCGTAAACATCGTCCCCGACCTCGGCCTCATACATCGCCTTCCTCATGCCTTCATCCGGCCAGGTAATCGTATCGCTTCTTAAATCAATTGTTTCCATGACACTTTCCTTAATTTCTCGCAAAGATCGCGAAGGCCGCAAAGGGCTTTAGTTTTCAAGATTATTAACTATACGTTTAATACCATCTTTTAATAATATTTTATTGAAGTTTAGCAATAATCCAAGTCTTTTATCTGATAAACGTAAATAAGTTAATAACTGTTTTTTATGAATAGCTTCAAGAGCTTTTACTGACTTTAATTCGATTATGACCTTGTCATTAACTATTATATCAGCCCGAAATGCATCATTTATTTTAATATTTTTATATTTAATTGGAACAGAAACCTGAGTCCGGACATTCAGGCCTTTATTTTCAAGTTCAAAGGCAAGAATTCTTTCATAAACAGATTCAAGTAATCCGGGACCGATTTCTTTATGAATTTCCATTGCAGTATCCAGAATGATTTTTGATAATTCATTTTCGGTCATATACATTTCCTTTGCGCTCTTTGCGAGAGCCTGATTTTTCATTGTTATTTTATTATTGAATCCAGCATGGTGA
>CAZKOK010000069.1:2562-11122 GCA_964554355.1 uncultured Spirochaetia bacterium
CTTTGCGAGAGCCTGATTTTTCATTGTTATTTTATTATTGAATCCAGCATGGTGAAAAACTCCGGGAAAGTGATTGCAGCGGCGTCAATATCGTCAATTTCTATTGGAGCGGAGGATTTGAGGCCGGCTACGGCCATGGACATCACGACCCTGTGGTCTTCGTGTCCGGAAACCGGGCCGCCTTTGAGCAGTGAGTGGTTTATGACAAGGCCGTCCTCGAGCTCCTGAATATCAGCACCGAGTTTTTTAAGTTCATTATGCATTACTGCAATCCGGTCCGTTTCCTTGAGCCTTGCCTGCGGGACATTGCCCAGTACGGTCCTTCCTTTTGCGTAGCAGGCGGTAACAGCCATTGCCGGCAGGGCATCCGGTGTGGAATTCATGTCAATTTCGGCACCATGCAGATCGGTACCCGTTACGGTAATTAAATCGTCAGTGTAATCCACTTTACAGCCCATCTTTTCCAGCATGGATAGGACCTGCTTGTCGCCCTGGGCATCATTCATGTCCAGGCCGCTCATCGTGACAGAGCCGCCGGTAATAGCCGCAGCGCACATGAAAAAGGTAGCCGAGGAAAAATCCGCCGGAATCGGGCGGTTTACCGTTTTGTATTTCTGGTTCGGGAATATTCTGAATTTTGAATATCCTTCCTGTTCGAATTTTATGCCTGAGTCACGCAGCCAGTTAAGGGTGATGTCGACATAGGGGCGTTCATGCAGCAGGGGCACATTAATGATCGTTTCGGCCTCGGCCAGGGGAGAGGCCAGCAGCAGCCCCGAAAGGTACTGGCTTGTCGGGCATTCAATTGTCGTTTCGCCGCCCTTCAGCCTGCCCCGAACAACAATCGGGGCGGATCCGTTTCCTCTTGTGGAAACAGCCCAGCCGCCAAGGTCCCTGATGCTGTCAAGAAGAGGCTGAACGGGCCTCGAACGGATCTGCCCGTCGCCCGTAAATACATTGTAGCCGGCTCCTGTTGCTCCCATCGGTGCGGCCAGACAAAGCGTGGTGCCCGAATTTCCAACATCAATAACGTCTTCAGCCGGAGTAAAATGGCCGCCTGTGCCTCTTACGGTTATACGGTCATTTTCAGCCTTCAGTTCTGCACCCATGAGTCTGCAGGCATTAATGCAGGCTTCGGTGTCCTTTGAAAACAGAGGATTCAGAATATTTGATTGACCCTCTGCCGCCGATGCGATCAGCAGGGCGCGGATCGTATGTGATTTTGATCCGGGAATGCGGACATTTCCGCTGATATTTCCGGTTTTTGTTGAATATTTCATGCCGGGTACCTCTTGAAAGATATTCTAAAACCGTGAGAGAAAAATGTCCATACTGGCCTTTTATATTCATATATGTAAAAACTGTACCAGCTCTTTCTTTATATTATTACTTTATATTATTATTTGCCCTGAAACCTTGGAATTGCCCCTTTTTATTAGTATAATTAATAAAGTGAAAGTCCGAAATGGCGTACAGAATGCTAAATAATGCAGTCTGCAGTTCCCGGGGCCGGGACATAGTGATCTGACGGTGCGGACAGACGGAATAGTTGTCCTTTTAAAAAAGAATTGAATATTTTGCCACTGTATTTTCTTTTACGGGATGTCTGTTCCGGTAATCACGGGAGTCGTATATGAAAACATCTTTAAAAAAAGGATTGTGTGTTTTTGCTGCTGTTTTTCTGGTTCTGGGCTGTCCGCCGCCGGACAATGATGAGGAAAACCCGCCGGATATGAGGTTTATTTCGGTGTGGGAAACGGCCGCATCAAATGAGACGATTACACTGCCTCTGCTTACACCCGGAGACGGAGGGAATTATGACTTTGATATTGACTGGGGAGATGGATACTCTGAAACAATTACGCTCTATACTGATGCGGCGCATACTTATGCGGATCCCGGCAGTTATACTGTTATAATAGATGGAACTATAGTGGGATATAATTTTGCACTGAATCCGGCCGAAAGCAGCAGGATTATGGAAATTTCCAATTTCGGCTGTCTTCAGCCTGGAAATGACGGATATTACTTTGACAGCTGTGATAATTTGCTGATTTCCGCTGAGGATGCATTAAATCTGACCGGTATGGATAACCTGTCCTATGCATTCAGGGATTGTACCGCCCTTACTGACATACCAGGAATATCAGACTGGGATCTTTCGGGGATAACAAACATGAGAAGTATGTTTGACGGTGCATCGTCTTTTAATCCGGCAGACATTAGCTGGAATACCGGCAATGTGTCAAATATGCGGAATATATTTAACGGAGCAGTTATGTTTGATGCAGATATATCAGGCTGGGATATAACGTCGGTAACAAATATGGGTTTTATGTTTCAGGGAGTGCAATTATCGACGGATATTTATGATAGACTTCTGAATGGATGGGCCGGACAGACCATCAATACAGGGGTTGTCTTTGATGCCGGAGGTTCCCGGTACAGCGATTCAGGTGAGACGGGAAAAAATATTCTTACAGGCACATACAGCTGGACAATTGATGACGGCGGCCATATTTAAACGGCATAATAGAATCCGGATAATCTTCAGCACAATTTACCTAAAAAAAGTGGTGTCACAACCGTTTTCGGTATATATTTAATAGTACATTGGGGTTTTCTGTCCCTGGAAAAGATGGGGCTTTTTCCCGGGTTTTTACGGAGAAAATTTAATGAAAAAACAGTATGCATACAAGTTTATCTTCTCAATAATTCTCTTTATAAGCATAGTGTTTCCAGCTTTTTCTCAAAATCAAAACAGGCTGCCGGCGAATACCAATGAATGGCTTCAGGTCTGCGGGAATATTGAACCAGGGGATTCGGAAGATGGTGATACGGACAATATGATGATCATTTTCTTTGAAATACCGGATTCATATTCATCGCTTATTTATTTCGGGATCAGGGATCCTGATGTTAATAATACCCTGCCTGATCAGAATGATAATCTTTTCGGCAATTATCAGACAAGATTTTATCTTGTTGGAGGAGACGAAACATACAGTGATCCCGACTCCAGAATCATAACATACAGCTCTCCGGCAGCCGGAGGTTTTGACCAGGACTGGCCGGGCTTTTTAGGCTGGAATGAATCAAGGCATCTTACCGGAACCACCCTGCAGATGTACTATTACGGAGACACATTTGCCGATACAAACGGACCTGTCCCTTCGGCTGATGAGGAATGGATCTATTTCAACGGAGTTTCTCCTTCCCAGGGAGAACATATCGGCAACAAACGAATATTCAAAATTGTTGCATTATCGGAAAACACTGTTGATGAAAATAATACAATCAAGAATGCTTTTCAGGTAGCCGTATCATCTGCAGGAGAAAACGGTTCAGATCCGACCAATGTTCCGGGGGCCAGGGCTTTTTCCTACAGCTGGACTATTGATATCAGGGACGATACAACTCCCTATATCTGGCATTTGTATCCCTTTGTACCGGAAGATCCGGGTCCTTTCGGCAATGTCACCGCCTGGACTGTTGATATGGATGGAGCGGCTGGAGCCGGTCATGATACAGCTGAAATTTTCAGAAAAGTCAGTAATCCGAGTATTGCCTGGGAAGCAGGCGGGACAACATTGGATAATGACGGACCTCTGGAAGATACATTAATTGCCGTCGGAGGAACAGGAAACACAAACGGAACATGGGATCTCCGGATAACCGAAGGTGATGGTAATGAACCAGCAGCAAATACATCAATGCTTTATTTGGAATATGAGGGAGAAAATCTGAGGATATATTCCTCTCCGTTCAGTCAGGACGGCACATATCCGAACAGGGCAGCCCTTTCTTCAGCGGACGGTATGGTTGTCAACAATTCAGCGGACACGGAACTGATTTTTTTTCAATTGGTCGATGACAGCGGAGAACCCATTTTTTACGTGAGGGATATTTACGTAACAGTAAATAATAATGCGAATATCGATTCATCCCTGGACAGTCCGGCGGCAGGATCTGTCGCTTCAAACGAGCATGTAACGCGGACTGATTCAACCGGTTACGGCTGGGTTAAGATTATCGGCACCGGGGCTACAGCTGACGGTCCGACAACAATAGATGCTTACTGGAACGGTTCCGGCATACTGCCTTTAGGGCCTTACTCTGATGATTTTTCCATTTTGAACGGTTCAGCGACGGATGCTGATTCAATAACCATAGATTTTGTCGCAGGTTATTATCCTGAGATTTCATCGTCAGGAAATCAGACTTTCACGGCAGGCGATCCGCCAACCAGCCTCGATGCAATAACAATTACCCAGGTTACGGCGGGAACAATTAATACAGGCAATGGAATTCTTATCAGAATTCCCGGTAACCTTTATTGTGAATTTGATGATTCTTCATCGATAATATTGACCGCCGGCGGCAATGTAGATTTTACTTCCGGATCAGGCAGCGTTGTCGATGCAACTTTTCCCGATCCGAAGACTGTTTTCATTGATGTGGACGGAAATTTCACTGCAGGTACAACTTTTGTCATTGACAATGCCGTATTTGATCTTGAATCATTTTCCGCATTTTCGTCCGGATATCTTGAGATGTCATGGGATGGGGGAACGACCTGGGTACAGGACGACAAGCTGATAATCATAAACCCGTCAGGAAATACGACAGTCTGGACAGGAGCCGGCGCATTACCTTCAACTGACTGGGACGATCCGGCCAATTGGTCAAACGGAGTCCCGTCAGCATTATTAAATGCAATAATCCCTGATACAAGCCTGATTACCTCACCGGAGCTTACGGCTGCATCCGAAACCGATTCTTTGATAATTCAATCCGGCGGGACTCTGACAACAAATAATTATGACCTTACGGTAAACAGTGATTTTACTCTTGATGGATCTATTGACTGTACGGCTCAGAATGCCTTGCGTACGGTTGAAATTCAGGGTGACCTTGTAGGCAGCGGTACTTTTACCGGGGGTAACGGGACTCTTGACATAACAGTAAATGCAAGTTTATCAGTAGATGTAACATCAAATGGTGATATCAATACGATGGATTTAATTCTTCTTGATGATGTGGTTTTGACAACTACCGGCGGCTCTGTTTCGATCGGCGGAACAGTTGATGCCAGAACCTCAACAAGCAGGGAATCTCTTACTATTGATGCTCCTGGACAGAATGTACAGATAAGCGGTGAAATTGGCGGTACATACAGACCCGGCGGATTAAATATCACAAATGCTGCACAGTTTGATGTATGGAATATTAATATTGACTCAGGAAACATAGATGTCACGGCAACAAATACGGATTTTAATAACACTACATATAATGTGATAAACAGCGGATCAATTTCGGTAACAGGAGTACTGGACATTGAGGCACCTGCCGGTGCAGTTTCAATCCAGACTGCCGGCGGGGCAGGTGACAATATCCAGATAAACGGTGCACTTAATGATACCGGTTCCAATAACAATCTGACGCTCAATGCCGGTGCCAACGGTAATATTGGACTGACAACGGCAATCGGGACAGCTTTCCAGAGTTTTACCGCATCCACAACCAATGGCCAGATTGACCTGAACAATATTTCAACAACTACAGGAAACATAGCTGTAACAGGCGGAAATATTGATCTTAACGGAGTAAACTACCAGTCTGCAAACGGGGCTGTTTCTTTTACCGGTCCTGCAGACCTTGACGGTGCAGCCGGGGCTGTCAGCATTCAGTCAGGCGGCGGCGCAGGAGACAATATCAGTTTCTCCTCAACGATCGATGACCCATTAAGCGACAATACCCTGCAGATTAACGGCGGTGCAAACGGAAATGTGACAATCGGAGGAGCTGTCGGAGCAACCGCTGCAATCCAGGTTATTGATATTGACGGAAACAATATATCTGTTTCGGACATCGGTGACGGCGCAGGGACCGGAGTAACCGGCAATACAGATATCAATGCTGCGGGAAGCATTTCCTTCAGCGGGACTATATACAACGCTAACCAGGCTGTATATACGGCGTCTGCAGGAAACAATCTGATTATGACGGGGGGAACTGGTAAAGAATTCCGTTCCAGTAATGACGATATTTCATTTATAACCGGAACAGTATATCTGAATGCAGGAAGCAGCCTGACTGTAAACAGCAGCGGCGGCGATATTGCTGCGGATGCCGGAATCAGATGCGCTGCGACAGACGAGACCGTTGTACTGAACGCAGCTGCCGGCGCTGTTTCGGTCGGTCAGATAGGTTCCGGCAATGAAATACTTAATGCGGGAATAACTGCTGCAGCGGGAGCAACTCTCCGGGGAAATATTAATACCAGCAATACTGCTGCCGGCAACGGCATAACGATAAACGGTCCGGCGCTGTTGACAGCAAGCAGGACCCTGAATACCTCTGCAGGAAACGGACTAATAGATATTGATAATGCGAACGGTACCGTCGCAGGGACAAATACCGATCTGACCCTGAACGCAGGTGCCGGAACAGTCACCTTCGAAACAATCGGAACAAATGCAGCAAGTGATCTGATGAATGATTTTACGGTAACCGGTTCGACGGTAAACATAAATGGTTCCGTATTTACCGGTGATGACGGCGCAGCCGGCGCCGGCGACATTGATATAAACGGTGCAGCGGTTCTGGGCGCGAATATTACGATGGATACTACCGACTCAGGCGCAGGACCTGCCGGAACAATCGACTTTTCGTCATCTGTTGTATCCGACGCTGCGGACAGGGCTCTGACACTTACGGCAGCAGCCGGAACAGCTGTAAGCATTAACGGGGCTGCAGGAAATGCCGCGAATCCGTTAAGCCGGCTTGTTATCACTGATGCAGGAGATGTTCTTCTGAATGCAGTAAGAACAGCCGGTGCAGCCGACGCCATTGATATCGGAAGCGTCACCCCGGTAGACCAGATTACGCTGAACGGCAGTCTGGACAGTTCAGACGGCAACACTGCAAATCCTGCAGGCAATATTACCCTGAACAGTCCGGATATAAATCTGAACGCTGTTCTGATTATAATCCGGAGCAACGGCCCCGGTGTTGATGGTTCCGTCAGTATAGGAAATGCCGTCGGTGATACTCTTGATGGTACAGCTGCAGGGGCACAGTCCCTGACAATCAATTCAGGCGGCGGAAATATAACAGTCAATACGGATATCGGTACAGGTACAGCTGCCGGAAACATAACTGTCAATTCTACAGGAGGAACAATTGACTGGAACGGCGACATTCAGACCATTAACGGCAATGTTGATTTCTCAGGCGTAAACGGTGCGATTGATGTAACCGGGAATATCGACGGTGATTTTATTATCGATACAGATCTGGCCCCGGCCGATGCAGCAGCGGCCGGATTTATCAGCTTTGATTTTAACAATACAACCATTGCTGCCGGAGGAATTGACTTAAGTTTTACAGCGGACGGCCAGGCAGGAACCGATGGGGACGGCGATGTCACATTGCCCGCGTCTCTGACAGCTGATTCGGTAACAGCAGCCGGCCGGATAATTACCGCCGGAACCATATTAACAACAGATCCGGCAGGCGGGAATATCAGCCTTACCGGTGATGCGGGCAGCAATCTTGCCGGATCGGATGTCATTACAATTACCGGTGATCTGGATACAACCGGAGGCGGCGGAGATGCAGGGAGCATTATTCTATTGTGCGGCGGTTCAGATGACAGGATCGTGGCATCTGCCGGCGGAGCCGGGATAACCTTCAATACAGACGCAGGCGGCGCATTTGTGGATGCAGATATTACAATATCCCTTGCATTCGAGGACGGCGGTCTGCCTTTGCCGGATGAGGATTTTACTATAACGGCAGGTACGGCAAATGTAGCGCTTAACAATACAATAGGGGCAGACGATTCGATCGGTCTGCTTGCAATAACAGCCGGGAATGTCGATTTCGAAGGAAATGTTGATGCGGCTGGAATCCAGGTCGATGCATCTGCAAGCATCGGCGTTGACGATGATAATACAAACAACGCAGTTACCCTTGATATTAATGGAGTTGCTTCCTGGTTTGACAGCCCGCAGATGGATGCGGATAATGCACCTGTGGATGCTGTGATAATGGATTCTGTCGGCGGAGTGACTTTCTTTTTGAGGCCGGTGACAGATGCAACGGCATTTGATGTCGGAAATAACGCGGATGCAGGGATTATTGAAGTGTCAAATGATCTGCTTGCAGCATTCAGTGCTTCGATAAACCTTCTGGAAATTGGTTATGCCGGAACACAGACAGGCGATATTACAATAGACGGCGGAGCGGTAATTTCGATTGCCTGCCCTGTAACGGTTCAGGGAAATACCGCTGCTGTAAATATTGATGACGGTATTACCCTGTCAACGACGGGAGACGCGCTTAATATAAACGGCGGCGTTGTAAATATCGGAAATACCCTTGCCCTGACCACGGATGACGCGGCGATAGCAATTTCGGGAGACATTGCAATTGCCGACGGCTTTACACTGACTCTGGACAGTAATCAGAATAATGATGCTGCCGGCGGGGTGGTTTCATTTAACGGCGACCTTCAGGGCAACGGTGGAGGGACTGAAAACCTGACAGTTGA
>CAZKOK010000070.1:0-11092 GCA_964554355.1 uncultured Spirochaetia bacterium
TTCAGAAACGGGGTCGAGTATCTCCGGAATATGCAGAACAACAAAGCAGATAATATTTTCATTCAGGGCCATATCATATGAATCAACCAGCCGGAAACGGGCATCCCGGTTTTTCATTCTGAAATTGAAGTAGACTTCTTCGCTTCGGTTGTGTATTCCGGTGTAATAGACATGACTTTCGTTATTTTTATCAATTGTATAAATAAACGGAGTAAGCCCTTTCATCAGGAAAAAATCAAGTATTGATGAAGACTGCTGCCGGGACAGATACTGGGAGACAATATTCTTACCGGACAGTGGATCAAAGACAAAGACACCATTATGAAAAATAATCGGCAGTTTGAGATTCAGGAGTGAAATTATCTGTTCTGCAGATGTCTGTGATCTTGAGGTGGCAATTATAAAATGATAACCTTTTTCAATAATCTCATTAATAATTCTGATGGAAAAAGCACTCAGTTTCCGGGAAGAGTTAAGCAATGTACCGTCAAGATCAGAAACATATAATTCCATATTTTAATTAGAATATTACCAGAAAATCATGAGCATGCAACAAAAAGAAATTGTTTTTGCCTGTACAGAAGGTTTTTCCAGGCGGATAATGAAAAAAATCAGTCTTCACCCAGCTTCAGAGCGCTGCCGATTTTCAGTTTTTTAAGAAAAGTCCTTAAGCTGAACAATCCGCCAGTCAGCATGACGACTATTATTATATAAATCTTTATATAATCAGACCGAAGGGAAATTACTTTAAACGGAGGTACCTGCTCGGCTGCACTGAAAACAAGCTGCAGAAAGGGAACAAACAGCGAGCTGGCTGCGCTTCCGGCAAGAATGCCGGCGAGTACTGCAATTCCTGACATTAAAAGCTGTTCCAGCAGAAGGATAGTCGTTACCTTTCTTCGCGGAAGGCCGATGGCCCTCAGGATACCAAACTGAAGGGTCCGGTTTTTAAGCGAAAGCATCCAGTAGATCAAAAACCCTGTCAGACAGATAATCGTGATAAGGATGAATCCCTGAGTCAATGCTCCATTAATTCCTTTCAGAAGAGGATCGTTTTTATACCGGATCAGCTCCTGCGAAGCACTTTTTATTTCGCTGATGTCCGCAATATTTTCCTGCAGAGAACTGTAAACAAGTTCGTCTGTTGAATTTTCCGCTTTTTTCAGCCAGACCTGGTATGGTTCCCTGGCCATTTTGTTATGCAGATACTGCAGGTTTGCAACAACAAGAAACTTGTTTTCTTCATTATAGGGATTGAAAGAAGGCCAGAAATCGACAAAGCCGCAGACCTGTCCATCAAGAAAATCCTGGCCGCCCCAGGAGAGTGAGATGGTATCACCCGGACTTATATTGTTCAGTTCCAGGAAATTACCGGATAAAAGAAATGAATTTTCCGCTTCCGAGAGAAAATTCAGATAGTTGAACCAGTGGTACGGCAGAAGATCAGATCTGAACCAGGCGATTTCGCCGAATTCATTTGGAATAATCCCCTGAATTGTTACATCTGTTACGAGGCGGCCGTTTATCATCACCTGGCCCTCATCTTCGCGGAATACTTTTGTGGCTTTTTCCACTCCTTCAAGCCGTGTGAAAGGAATGAAAGACGGTTCGCGGTAATAGGTGACGGAGCTTAATACTCTGGTTTCTTCACCGTATCCGCTTGTACTGTCCAGAACAATGTCTGCATCGGATGCCCAGTCCTGCAACAGGGTGATATCTGCACCGGTTTCATACCGTATGCGGTCTTCTATATTTCTGTTCAGGGTTCTTGCCATATTGGCGCTGAATATGCCGATGGCTATTGAAAAAACCAGAAACAGCATAAAAAACTGACCTTTGCGGCCGGTACGGCCTATCTGCAGAAGTGCACAGTACATCTGTGCGCCCCAGTGTTTTTTTCCGGTTTTATATACAAGTCTTATTAATAACGGATATATTCTCAGGAATAAAAGACCTGCCCCGAGAATAAAAAGCGTTGATGTAAGGAAAAGCAGAGGATCAATTCCGATATCTGCTGTACTGACGCCGGTCATTCTCAGAATACTCTGCTGATTTCTGTACCTGTAAAATCCGTAAGCGGAAAAAACAACCAGAACTATATCAATAAAAAACTTTTTCCAGACAGGCGGCCGGCTGTCCCGGTTCTGTTTCTGTTTCGCCTGCACGATGCTGATTTTTGATGACAGAAATGCCGGGACAAGCATTGTTGCCATTAGAAAAAACACAGCAATTAATGAATACAGATAAGCTGTCCAGGTCAGACCGGCAGAAAGAGGGGCTCTCCTTACAAATTCCAGAAAACCGTTGCTTGCCCCCATGAATTTGCAGATGTACAGGCCCAGAGGAGGCCCGGCAGCAAGTGAAATAATACCCAGAACGCTTCCCTGAATAAGATAAAGCAGAAAAATTTGTGCCCTGCTTTTTCCCCGGCTTTGCAGAACTGAAATCTCATTCTGTTCTGAAGTTATTATCAGATTTGTAATCATAAAAATAAAGAAGAAGACCAGAATCAGGACCGGAACTTCAATAATCCATAATGTCAGCCGCAGCTGCCTTTCACGGACCTTATAATTATCAAGGATATCTTTAGCAGGAAAATTTATATTCAGAAGGCTTCTGTATGATGAAGCAAGTTTAAGCTGATTTTCCATTGTGCCTATGATCGGCGAAAGGCTGTCCACCCTGATCCGGTGATAATCGAGGGCAAAATTCCATTCTGCACTTTTAATAAGCGGAATGTTTTTACCCAGGATTTCATTTTCAAATACAGAAAAATCCATATAACACTGATCTGAAGCGGGAAATGTTTTCCAGTAAGTGTCCTGATAATCAGCCGGCTCAAATATGCCGACTATTTTCATTTTTGAGAATACACCGTTACTGCCGCCTGATATATCCACAATGTCATTAAGAAAAAGATTATTGGTATTGAGAAAGTTTTCACGGACTATTATCTCGGCTGTTTCATCCTTTATCGGACCGGAATATAATCTGCCGCCGGTGATACGTATATGTTTTTCGAAGTCCGGCTGTGTAATTAATTTAACAAGCTTTACAGATGAAGGCTTAAGCTGCGGCAGCTCCGGTGTTATATTAAAATTATTCAGAACAATCTGTTCCGATACTGACAAAACAGGTAATGGAATATCCTTCACCAGACGGTTATAAACATTATTTTTCAGATTCCTGAAGGAATCGGTTATTTCATTTTTTTCAAGCGAACTTATATCGGATTTTACAGTGTAAAATCCCGGGAAAATATTGGTTTCTTTCTGGTATTGTTCAAGTTCACTCTGAAGCATTCTCTGCAGAATTCCGCCGGTATAAATAGGAATGCTTGATACAATGGCGACAGCAAGTATAAATCCTGCCGTCAGAAAAAGAGACATCCAGCGGTTATTGATCATTTTCCTGATTACATGGAGCAGCAACTTTTAATTCTCCGCTATTATGGATCTATTTTCCGTTTTCGGCCCTCCAGGTGTCAAGCTGAAGCTGGGCTTCCGCAACAATTTCATCAATACCCCAGGTTTTGTGATATTCCCTGTATTCATCAACCATATCAGCACTGAACCTTCCCATATTTATTTCATGTTCAATCATATAGCGGTCGGTAATGCGGCGCTGGTAATTCATTCTGCTGCGGTCCAGCCTGAACCCGTGATGGGGCGGAATACCTGATGGATCATTATATGTCTCAAGTACATCTTTCATATAGTCCGGGGGATTTGCAATATGTGTCCGTTCATAAGGAATGTCAATCAGGAATGAATTCATCCAGTTAATAAAGGTATCATAGACATTGACCCCTTCAGGCAGATAATACTGGTCTCCTTTCAGTTTGTATTGCCTGTTTTTTGCACCGTAGCGGATAAGGTCATAATTTTCCTGATTTGCATGTATCCATTCAATCAGCATTACAGCTCTTTCGGGATGTTTTGTATTCGCATTAATCATGATCCCTTCCATATTATAATAGATCTGACTGTTTTTATTGTCCGGGAAAAGCGGGAACTCAAGATATCTGTATTCCGAATTTTTTTCATAAAGCACGGCATTCAGTTCGGTTACCGATAGCTGGTTGCAGATCCAGGCGGCCCAGATTGCCGTATCAAGATTTGCGTACATATCTATGTAAAAAAAACGGTTACGAATAAAGCCGTTTGTATACCAGCTGTACGCCTTCGCAACTATATCCTCAAATTCATCCATGTCTTCCCAGGCCATGATTTTCATTTCCGGATCATCTCTTTTATATACAAGGCCAAGTTCACCATCCAGAATTACATATCCCAGTGAGTTCGCATAAAGATTAAGAAGCGATTGATTATAGTCAAATGAGAGGGGAATAATGCCTTTTTCATTCTGTACGACTTTGGCAAGGTATTTCTCAAGATCTTCAATACTCTTTATCGGTCCGTCTGCATATTTCTCATATAAATCTTCCCGCACAACAGCGCATGGCGAGTACTTATAAACAAGGTTATTGGGAATACCGTAAATTCGGCCGTCCATTGAAAAATAATTCCTGAGTTTGTCATCAAGACGTGCATAATACTTCGGGGCATATTTCGGGAAGAGATCTGTAAGATCGGCCGCCCAGCCCAGCGAAAATGCTTTTTCATATACCTCAGGGTCCCAGCCGGTTATCATAATATCCACGTTTCTGTTTTCTGTTGCAAGTTTTTCAAGAGCGCCGTTGTAGGCATACGGCAGAAACAGTTCAAACTGCAGTGTAACATTCAGGTCTTTTGCCAGCGCCTTGTTTATTTCATCGATTCTTTCCGACCAGTAGGTCTGGCTGAATCCGTAAATATAAAAAGTCAGTGTAACCGGTTCAAGATTTGCTCTTTTGATTTCAGTACCGAAAATATCTTCAAATTCGGAGTCCTTTCTGCATCCTGTAAAAAACAGTACAGCGGACATGATTATCAGTAATGCAATTTTAAATATTTTCATTCTTTTCCCCCTGAAAGCAGCATAAAGTATAGCAGAGTATACCCAAAATGTATCCGGAAAATCTTATACTTTTTTATGCTTAAGTGAATATAAAATAATACTTTTTTTACAATATTAATGAAAAAAAACTGCCTGATAAAAATCAGGCAGTTTCAGTAAAATCTTTCAGTTTAATCAGTATGAGCGGTCCCTGTCCTGGCGGGGGCGGGCTTCGCTTACGCGGAGTTCCCTTGAGTTATACTCGGTCCCGTTAAGAGCAGAAATTGCTGCCGCAGCTGTTTCATCATCAGCCATTTCGACGAATCCGAAGCCTTTTGACTGGTTCGTGTATTTGTCGAAAATAATGTTTGCACTTTCAACTGTGCCGTACTGACCAAACAGATCAGAAAGCTGATCGTCTGTAGTTGAGTAGTTTAAGTTACCTACATAGATTTTTTTGTTAGCCATTAAGCCGTCCTTATTTATCCGGGAATTCCCGGAAATTTATTTTGTGACAAGCAGTCAGAGATATAATCATTTACCGTAATTTACGAAAATCGGGATTGGTCAGAAGAAAGGAATGCCTGAAAATCAAAACAAAACCGTAAATATTCATAATCAGTAATCGAAAAATACCGTGCTTCCCACAGCTTTCGGAGAATAACATGTAATAAAAATAAATTCAAGTCCTTATTTACAGAATTCCCGACCAGATAATCGCCCTCGGATTGTCTATGGATTCTGCAGTCCAGCCTTTATCTGACGGAACAAATGTCATGGAGACAAGATCGTATTCCCTGTCCGCGTACAGCATAGCGAATCCCGCGCCTTCATGGCCGAATGTATCCAGCGAACTGAAATCATCCTTGTTTACGATTAATCCGGTCCCGTATTTGTAATCACTGTAATTTGCGCCCCAGTGGTAAGCCGGGACATTTTTCAACTGATTTCTGGTCATTAATTCCACGGATTTCCTGGAGATGATTTTGACACCATTCAGTGTCCCGTTGTCAAGCAAACACTGCCCGAGGCGGTACATGTCATACAGCGTCGAATAGGCCCCGCCGCCTCCCGGCTGGATCATGCCCGGTTTGTATTCAAGCCGGAAATTCAGATAATCACGGCCCCAGTCATCAGTAATGCAGACCCGGTCAAGTTTCTCTTCCGGCACATTGTAGAAAGTGTCTTTAAGCCCGAGAGGTTCAATTATATTCTTCGTTACATAATCCATATAACCTATTCCGGTTATCCTGCTTACCAGTTCGGCCAGGATACAGAAGCCGTGTGAATTATATGCCCATACCTTTCCCGGCTCGGACTGGAGAGGGCCGGCAAGAAAGTCTTTGATCCAGGTTTCTGATTCCCGGTCCCATTGTACATGATAGGGCTCGTTAAAATATCCGCCGTCGGCACGCAGACCGGAAGTATGGGTAAGAAGATGATGGGCTGATATTTTTTTGTGCATATCGGTATTAAATTCATCAATCACCTCTGCAACCGGCGCATTAATATTCAGAAGACCTTTTTCAAAAAGCTGAAAAATTGAAATTGCAGTAAATATCTTTGTCATCGAAGCGGTATTGCGCAGTGAATCAATCTGCAATAGCCCGCCGTTTTTATAATGAAGAGTTCCCATGGCTTTCCATGCAAATATTTTTCCTTTCCTGGCCAGCCGGTATGAAGCTCCCTGAAGAGCTGATTTGCTGACAAGGTCAAGAAAATGGATGTCGAGGCATTCAATTTTATCAGGATTGAATTCTGCTTCTGCCGGACTGATATCGGTTTCCCCGGTTCTTACGGGAATATTTTCAAAACCTTTATAAACCTGTTCGTTTTTTCCGCTCATATTATTCCCCATTATTTAATTCCTGACCAGATAATTGAAACAGGCGCCCATATCGATTCCGGGACCCAGTCAATTTCGGTAGGTACGAAAAATACGGCAATAAATTTTTCTTTCTTATCTATATGAAGTTTTGAACGGCCGGCACCCTCATGACCGAATGAGTCGGGTCCCTGGAGGCCGAAATTTTCAATATTAAATCCAAGGCCGTACAGATAATTATCCGATTCAAATCCCCAGCAGGAGAATTTTATATCCTCAAGGCGGTTGGAAGTCATTTTTTTTACAGTGTGGGGACCCAGTATTCTCTTTCCGTTATAAGTACCTTCATTAAGGATCATCTGTCCGAATTTCCACAAGTCCAGGCAATCTGAGTATATTCCTCCGGCCGCGCTGAAAGGCGCTTCTTCCGCTTCAATCAAGTCGTTGGGATCTGTTATGCAGACATCATCATGCAGATTTTCAGGGACAGTGAAAAAACTCCGTTCCATTTCCAGCGGCTCAAAGATGTTTTTCCGCACATATTCGCTGTATGACATGCCGGAAACTCTGGAAATTATTTCTCCAAGTATCATAAATCCCGCGGAAGAATAGATCCATTCAGTCCCCGGTGTTCGGAGAACAGGCCCGGAAATGCAGTATTCAAGCCATTTCTTCAGGTCCTTTTGAGTCCTTATTTCTCCGTCCGGCAGAAATCTTCGCGGATACGGTTCAAGCTGGCAGCCCGGATCAGGCATTACCAGCCCGGAAGTATGAGTAAGCAGATGGACCAGATTTATTTCCCGGTGCTGGTCGGTGTCGAATTCCTCAATCAGTGAAGATACTTTCTGATAAAGATTCAGTTTTCCGTCTTCCACAAGTTTCATGATTGCGCATGCTGTAAAGATTTTTGTAATGGAGGCGATTCCCCTGATTGAATCGGGAAGAAAAGGGCCGCTGTCTTTTTCGGGCCTGAGCCGGCCCAGCGACCTGTGGGCAAATACTTTTCCATGCCTGGAAAGCAGGTAGGAAGCGCATTGAAGTTTCTCCTTGTCTATCAGCGATGCAAAAAAATCATCAAGCCGTTTCAGATTATCCGGATCATATCCGGCTTCTTCAGGTCGGCCGTCAAGATCTCCGTCGTATGTCTTCATCGGGTTCTCCTTTTTTATTTGTACAGCACCTTTATCGTCTGTTCTATCGGCACATCCTCTATGGACATGTCTTCGATCCGTGATTTACGGCTGGCGGTTGTAATGAACTGTTCGAGTCTGGTTTTTTCAAGGTCAAGTTCGTATTCGGTGTCAAAATCACTTTTTGATGTTATTTTTGTCAGGCCCGGCAGTGAAATATCTGTTTTCGGCTGGGCTGTGACAAGACGGATCCTTTTTTTTGCGCCGAACAGGTTCTTGAGCCTGTTGATATCATCATCAAAAATCTGTTCCCCGTGGTTGATTACAATGACCCTCCGTGCAAGAAATTCAATATCGGCAAGGTCGTGTGTTGTAAGGATGAAGGTAACGCCCTGTTTGTTCATTTCAAGAATAAATTTTCTTATGGTTTCCTTTGCTATTACATCGAGCCCGATCGTCGGTTCATCCAGGAATACGATAAGCGGCTGATGGAGCATGGCCATGATGAATTCGCATTTCATCCTTTCGCCCAGCGAAAGTTTCCTGGTCGGCTGTTTCATCAGATCACTGACACCGAGCATTGAGGAAAGATTATCAAGCGTATCTTTGAATTCCCTGTCAGGGACGCCGTAAATGGCCTGGTTCATCATGAATGAATCAAGAGGAGGGATGTCCCAGATCAGCTGCGATTTCTGTCCGAAAACAGCTCCGATATACTGAACGTAGCGCCGGCGGTCTCTCCATGGGACCATTCCCAGGATAGATACATCGCCGGATGTCGGATACAGTACTCCGGAAAGCATTTTCAGAGTTGTTGATTTTCCGGCCCCGTTCGGACCGATAAAACCCACGAGTTCACCTTCATCGATCTTCATACTGAGGTCTTTTACAGCGTGAACTTCTGAATATTCCCTTTTGAAAAGGCTTTTCATAATATCCCTGAAGCCTGATCCGCGCTGCCAGGTTTTGTATTTTTTATTAAGATTGGTAACCTTGATTTGAGACATACAGAGTTATCCCCCCGCGCCTGTGTATTTTTTCATCATGAATTTCCAGATGCCCACTGAAAAAATAAAAAACAGGACAGATGTAATAATGGCCGGAATCAGATACGGCTGTTCTTTTCCCAGAAGCGCATTCGCCGGAAAAAAGGCCACCATTCCGACCGGAACAATTGCTGACAGCAGAAACTGAAATGCAGACGAGAAAATTGAAGCCGGATATTTGGAAAAAAGGAGAATGGAATCTTCCAGTTCCAGCAGTCTTGAATTTCCGACCCAGACAAAAATGGTCCCCGCCATAATCAGCGTAAGAGACAGCTGAACCACAAGTGAAAGACCGAACAGAATCAGAAAGAGAAGTATTCCGGCAAGGGACGGCGCCGGCAGATACTGCATTACAATAACTGCAAAAACAACCCCGCCGACAAAACGGCCGAGACCCTGAATGCTCATATTCTGGGTCATGCAGACAAGAATTTCCGAACGGGGACGCAGGAGTGAGAGTTCAAAAGTCCCCTGACGTACCTGAAAGTGCACTGTCAGAAAATGTCCCTGAAAAAGCGGTATCGCGATTCCTCTGGATGTCAGAAAAACTGCCTGAAGCAGGAGTACTTCATACATGTTCCAGCCGGGAAATCCGCGGCCTCCGGTCAGATTATAGACAAGTATGGTCAGAAGGGGAGTTATCATTTCAAAAAGCACCATGACAACAAGACTCAGAAAAAAATCCCCGCGGTAGGCAGCCCTGTCGGCAATTGCGCTGCGGAGGCCTCTCTGCCAGACAAGCAATGTACTTTTGAAAGTTTTTTTGAATCTTGGAGGAGGAAGGGTATTGCTGTTTCTCATACACCCACTCCCGTATATTTCTTAAGTCCCTGGCGCATCAGAAGTTCGCTTATTCCCCACATTATTATTACCGCACCCGCCTGGATCCCGACTGCGGCCGGCAGACTGAGGCTGATTCCTCCAAGTTCATAACTGCCGATAAAGACCCGTGTGGGCAGGTAGCAGGTGAACTGAAACGGCATGAAAAACAGGACAATCTGGATCGATTTCGGGAACAGGGTAAGCGGCAGAAATGCCCCGGCCAGAACGTCCCTGAAGAAGGCAATAAGCGAACGGATGCCGTAAGTTCGCACCAGCCAGAATGCCAGTATTCCGACACTGTAATTCAGGAAAAACATCATCATAAAACCAAGCAGGATTGAACAGAGCGACCAGAAGATATTTGCAGGAACAAGAGTGAGTTTAAAAATCAGGGCAAAAATCAGCCAGACCGGAATAAATTCAAAAAAAAATCCGAGGATCCTGTGACCGACTTTCTGGCTTAATGCAAAATACCTGTGATGAAGAGGCCGGAGCATAAAAGTCAGAAATGATCCGGTCCTGATATGCATCTGGAGGTTCCAGTCGGCAAAATCCATAGTCAGATAATAGATTATTGTGGTAATGCCGTAATAACTGAGCATCTGGTCCAGGGAAAATCCTGCCACGTCTGTCCTGCCTGAGTAAACAGCGGTCCATATAAAATACTGTACCAGAAAGAATACCGGGCCCACGAACAGGCTTAAAAGCATATGTGAGCGGTAGGCGGCCCATTCCTTGTATGTCACAATTGCAACGGCCTTCATTATTCTGATTTTTCTGTGAAGACGGTTCAGCCTGGGGAGAACAGCAGGATTTGAAGTGCTGTCCGGATATGATGTGGCCGCAGATGAAGGTTCCGAAAGTTTCATATGCTTTTAAACTCGTATTATAAGATACAGGAAGCTTAACATGTGTTTGGTTTTGCTACAATATCAGGCGGAAATATATTTGTCCGCAAGGTTGGGTTTTTTTATAAAAAGATGTAAAATAAATTCTGAAGGAGAAAAAATGAAGTTTAAAAAAGCAGCTGTTTTAATAATATTTGTATTTATTTCTGTTTCTGTTTTAAATGCCCAGGAAAGGATCAGAATAAGTCCGGATCTCGAGGTTGTGAAAATTGCGGAAAACATCTGGCTTCATTGTTCATATCTCGATATTGAGGGATTTGGAAGAACAGGCGCAAACGGTCTGATAGTTGCCGGCGATAAGTATATCGCTGTTATAGATACGCCATGGACAGACAGCCAGGCTGAGGATCTGATCGCCTGGATAAAAAGGTACTTTAAAAAAGATATAAAATACACATTTTGTTGTGCATCGTGCCCTGAATA
>CAZKOK010000071.1:0-11081 GCA_964554355.1 uncultured Spirochaetia bacterium
CCCGGCTTATCTCGGGTTTGATAAAACGAAGACCCTCAACGCCGGATTTTCCATTACAGAGGAATCAGATTCCGCTGATCCTTCCCTGCCGGCCGAACCATTTTCGGATCTGCCTGTAACATTTGACAGCGGAAAAGGCTGGTTTTGTGCAGAATCCGGAAACAGTATTTTCAGTACCGGGTTTTTTCCCGAAAAAGGCTGGAAAGCCGGTAAATTCAGTTTTTCCGGTTTTAAAAGTTCTTCCGGTTTCGGATTCATAGGTATCCAGGCTCTTTCGGGCACGCTTGACAAACCGGAGAGAATTCTGGTTACAGCCACTGAATCTGCGCGAAACACAGCAATGGAAATCCGCGAATATCCGGGCAGAAACGAAGAAAATATGCTTTTAACAACTGTCTGGAATTTCGGCAAGGTCCCTGTCCTTGCAGCCTGTCCTTCCGGAACGGTCAGTCTTATGTATCCGGGAAACGTGGAAGTCTGGGCCCTGGATGAAAAAGGAAACAGAAAAACAAGGATTACAGTAAGAAGTGACAGCGGTTCTGTTTCATTCGGTATTTCTGACAAGTACAGGACTTTATGGTATGAGATAATAATCAAATAAAAAGCATCATTTCATACACTGATCCGGTGCAGGGACAACGCGTAAAAAGACACCTGGAGAGTTTCACTCCCCGCAGCAGTTTTTTTATTCTATGCCCTGTTTTTTAAGAAACCACTGCTGCCAGGCCAGTTTGCTGACATAAACAGGTATATTTATTATAAATGACTGATAACTTCTGTCGACAAGCATCAGCGATGTCACCACCCGTTCTCTTTTTTCAACAGGATCGGCATATACGAGTTTCAGCGAAATATACAGATTATTGTCCAGTCTGGAAAAACTGATCAGCAGTATAAAATCAGCTGCCGGAATCGTTTCTCCTTCAGCCTGTTTATATTCTTCCAGAAGGAAGACATCCATTTCATAAATTGTTTCAAGACTCTGCTCAAAAGCTTTTTTTATATTCAATTCTTCGGTTCTGCCGGCAGACGAGTCCATAAATATGATTTTTACAACCGGTTTGTCCTGGGCAGACAGAACCTGGACTGATATTAAAAGAAATAAAACCAGCGATATCCTGTTGAACCTTTTCATCTTCATTCCCTTTCAGTTTACCGGAAAGAGGATTTTATAGCTTGTTCCGCGGTCTGTTTTCATATCGAGTTTCCCCTGAAACTGGGCAGCAAGATTTTTTATGAGTATTTGCCCAAACGTGTCTTTTTTGCCGGATTTTTCACTGCTGATTCCTATTCCATTGTCTTCCAGCATCAGTTCCGCTTTGTTTTCTTTTTTCTTTAACACGACCGAGAATATTCCATCCGTTTTTTCCGGAAAAGCATATTTATAGGTATTCACGAAGACTTCATTTACTAAAAGCCCAAGCGGAATCGCCTTGTCTATTGAAATATTGAAGTCATCAAGATCAAGTTCAATTTTAAAGTTTTTGATTTTATATGAATCCAGATACATGCTTATAAGGTTTTCGATATACTGCTTTGCATTTATATTTGAGATATTCTCTGATGAATACAGCTGCTCATGTACAAGCGACATCGTCATTATCCTGTTCTGAAGTTCTTCAAAAGCTTCCGCCTGTTCTTCTGTTATATTCTTTCTTTTCTGAAGATTAAGCAGGCTTGAAATAATCTGCATATTGTTTTTTACGCGATGATGTACTTCCTTTAAAAGAATTGATTTTTCAATTTCCGCATTATCAAGCTGTTCGCCTTTTGCAAGAATTTCATCATGGGATTTTTTCAGATTACCCATAACCCTTGAGTTGCTGGAAAGCGTATTTTCATAATCCTTTATTATATACCAGACCATTATCCCGCTTGTTAAAAGCATGACTGTAAAAATAACAAGCCAGCCGTATGTCACCGGATTGTTATTGGCAACAACAATTACTTCGTACATTTCCAGTAAACCGACAACAACTACGGAAGCAATGCTTAACGCTGTCATAAACGGAATAACACGGCGGCCGAGGATCATTCCGCTGGCCATAATAAAAATCGGAAGGGACAAAAGCGCCGGATCCGCCAGACCGACCCCGTCAACAAGATTAAAGTCCAGGGTGAAGACTACAGCAATGCAGACTATTATTCCGCCGGCTGTAAAACGGCCTTTTTTATTCAGGAATATTCCGAGAATACTTACAAGACTCATCCCTGCAAGGACAGCGGCGGCGTCTTTTGCATGTTCATCAATTACAAGATTAATTACAGCCATTACAACCCCGACAGCGGCAAGGACTATAAGTATTTTTGTAAGAAGCTTTTCCTTTTCCTGAATGTTCGGATCAGACATCATATTTTTATTCATATTTCAATCCCTTTTTTCAACAATCAAATTATAAAACGGGAAGAATAATAAGGTAAAGTAAAAAACCCCGTCCGAAACAGTCTCTGCTGTCCCGGACGGCGATTAGCTTGCAATAGATTTAACAATTTTTTATTCCTGCACCATCCTTTTTATCTTGTCTGCAACTCCGGAAATATCCGTAAGGTCCATCGGTATAATTACGCTTGTATTCTTTTTGGCCAGTTTCCGGAGTTCGCCCAGGTAATTCTCGGATACCCTTAGAAATACAGCTTCTTCCCCACCGGGATTTTTAATCGCGGCTGCGATTTTTTTAATTCCGTCTGCGGTAGCTTTAGCGATAGAAAGAATTTCCGAAGCCACACCTTCAGCTTCATTGATAAGTTTTTCCTTTTCACCTTCACTCTGATTTATGGCTTCTTCCATACTTGCCTTGGATGAATTGATATTTGATTCCATGGTACCGATACTTTTGGCGACAAGTGCGCGTTTTTCACGTTCGGCTTTCATCTGGATTTCCATGGCCTGAAGGATCGGCTGGGGTACTGTGATATTCTGAATTTCATAACGTGAAACCCTCACACCCCACGGGTCTGATGCTTCATCGACGCTCTTTACAACAGACCCATTGATCTGTTCACGTTCTTCAAAAGTCTTGTCCAGTTCCAATTTGCCGATAAGTGAACGCATTGTAGTCTGTGCGAGCTGAATCGTAGCGTACTCATTGTCCATTATGCCGTATGAAGCAAGTTTAGGGTCCATTACCTGCATATAAAGCACCCCGTCAACCTTGACCTGAACATTGTCCTGGGTAAAGCAGAACTGGGCCGGCACATCGATAGCACGCTCTCTCAGATTATGGTTATATTTGACCTTGTCGATAAAAGGGAAAAGCAGATGAGGACCTGCCTGAAGCGTGCGGTGATATTTTCCAAGCCTCTCCACTACCATTGCTGTTTTTGCACGCACGATCCTGATACTCCGCAGAATTGCCGTAATAAGGCCAATGCCGAAACCGCCTCCGATTATAATTAACAGAACCATCAAAGGACTCATTTTGCACCTCCCTGGTCTTCTCTTCTGCCGAGTATTTCGTTTATCTTCTTCCCGCCTTTTTTACCCTGGAGGGCAGGTGCAATTACTCCTATTCCCGCTTTCAGCTGGGCGAGATCGACCGGAAGAATTTCCGTGTCTGCATTCTGAACTATTTCGCCGAACTGCTGGATATACTGTTCTGCAATTCTCAGATTCATGGCTGTTTTTCCCTTTGGTGTTTTGATTGCTTCAGCAATCATTTTCAGGCCCTGTGCGGTTGCTTCGGCTGTTATTTCTATTGCCCGCGCCCGGCCGTCTGATTCATTGATTCTTCTGGATTTTTCACCTTTACTGATGTTAATGGCTTTCTCTTTTTCACCCTTGGAAATATTAATCCTGTATTCCTTTTCGCCCTCGGATTTAAGAATTTCAGCCCTCTTTTCACGTTCAGCTCTCATCTGGGCTTCCATTGCATTCTGAATGGTCGGTGTGGGAGAAATATCCTTGATTTCGTATCTGGTTACCTTGATACCCCAGGCATCAGATGCTTCATCAACGGCTTTTACAATCGCATTGTTTATTTCATCTCTTTCGGAAAAGGTCTTGTCCAGTTCCAGCTTTCCTATTTCGGATCTCATCGTTGTTTTTGCAAGCTGCGCAGTTGCATAGCGGTAATTATTTATACCGTAACTTGCTTTTTCCGGGTCCACAATTTTCAGATAAAGTATCCCGTCTACGGTAACCTGAACATTGTCATTGGTAATACATATCTGCGGCTCAACATCAATCACCTCTTCTTTCAGGGTATGCTTATAGGCGATCCTCTGAATAAAAGGTATGACAAAATGGAAGCCGGACCCCAGGGCCTTTTTGAATTTTCCGAACTGTTCAATGACATAGCTTTCCTGTTCGGGAACAATTCTTACCATTTTATAAATGGTAAGAAAGGCAAGGAATGCAGCAACATAGATTAAAATGGTTCCAATCATTTTTTTCTCCTTATAATAAATTTTCCGAAATATAAAATTCCGCAGAGATCAGTCTATTTGAGGAAATCCCTGGTAACGATGCAGGTGAGGTTTTCCTTTTCAAGAATCTCAACTTCCTCACCTTCTGCGATGGTTTCATCATAACTTTCGGCCTTCCAGCTGGTTCCTTCAAGTCTGATCCTCCCGGGTTTTTCCGGACTTATCTCTTCTATTACTACAGCTTTATGGCCGATATATTCATCAGTTTTACTTTCTATTAATTTTCCCTTGAATACCTTATCAAGCTTTTTTCTTAAAAAGGCCATGGACCCCACAGATGATGCTATCCATATAATGGCCTGCAGTGCATATGCCCCCCCGATACCGGGCAGAAGCGTAAACAGCGCTGTTAAAAGGGCACCAAGCCCGAAGAAGAATATCACGAATCCGGGAATTGCTGCTTCCAGTACCATCAGAATCACACCCAAAATAGCCCAAATAATTGAAATCATACATTCTCCTTATTACTAAAAGAATACGGCCGGAAAAATACAAAAGTCAAGAAAGTTCTTTATTTTATCCAAAGGACAATTTATCTGATTCCCTGATTGTGATAGGATTGCTGACATGTCATTTCTGCCGGTATGCCGTGACGATATACTCTCAAGAGGCTGGGCCGCGCTGGATTTTATCATAATAACCGGCGATGCCTATGTCGATCATCCTTCTTTCGGAACAGCTTTAATTTCACGTCTGCTTGAAAGCGAAGGCTACAGGGTTGGAATTATCGCTCAGCCCGACTGGACAAATCCGAAGGATTTTGCCGTTCTCGGCAAACCCGAACTGGCGTTCCTTGTAACCGCCGGAAATGTGGATTCAATGGTTAACCGCTATACCGCCTCAAAAAAGAAAAGATCGGAAGATACCTACAGCCCGGGAGGAATCGGCGGAAGAAGGCCGGACAGGGCATCAATTGTCTACACCTCCGTAATAAAAGGGCTTTTTAAAAACTGCGCTGTTATCCTGGGCGGAATAGAGGCCTCGTTAAGACGGCTGTCCCACTATGATTACTGGAGTGACAAAGTACGCCGGTCCATACTGGCAGACTCAAAAGCCGACATGATTATTTACGGAATGGCGGAAAAAGCCATGCTTGAGACGGCCCGGAAACTAAAAAGCGGAGAGAAGATATCAGCATTACAGAATATCCCGGGCACTGTAGTTAAATACATGAGTCTGCCCGAAAATGCATTGGAACTTCCGGCATTCAGTCAGGTAAGCAGTTCAAAAGAAGCCTTTCTGGAAAGTTTCAGAATTCAGTATCATAATACCGACCCCTTTCATGCCGAAACCCTCGCCGAAAAGACAGGTGATTTTTATATTATCCAGAATCCCCCTGCAAAACCTCTGAGCAGCGAAGAAATGGACCGTGTATATTCGCTTCCGTATAGCAGACAATGGCACCCGATGTATGACCCGATCGGTGTTCCTGCACTGGAGGAAGTAAAATTCAGTATAATTCACAACAGGGGATGTTTCGGCGGCTGCAGTTTCTGCGCCCTGACATTCCATCAGGGAAGGATTATATCGGTCCGCTCTGATGAATCCGTTCTGACAGAAGCAGGGCAGATTTCCCGTCTTGCGGATTTCAAGGGCTATATTCATGATGTCGGCGGACCTACTGCAAATTTCAGTCATCCGGCATGTTCAGGACAGCTGAAGAAAGGGGCCTGTCCGGACCGGCAGTGCCTGACCCCGGAACCATGTCCCGCACTGGATGCAGGACATGAACGCTATACAGAACTGCTGAAAAAAATCCGCAGGCTGCCCGGGATAAAAAAGGTCTTTATCCGGTCAGGATTACGGTATGACTATATCCTTGCCGGTGACAATGAATGCTTCCTGACTGAACTTATAAGCCACCATATCAGCGGGCAGCTGAAAATTGCGCCGGAGCATGCCAGCCGGGAAGTTCTGCACCTTATGGGAAAACCGTCCATCGAAAAATACATGGAGTTTAAAAAAATATTCGAAGATGAAAACCGCCGGCTTGGCAAAAAACAGTATCTCCTGCCCTATATGATAGCCAGTCATCCGGGATCAACAGTTAAGGATGCAGTTGAAACAGCAATGTTTCTGAAAGAAAACAGGTTTATTCCCGATCAGGTTCAGGATTTTTACCCTACTCCCGGTACTGTTTCCACGGCAATGTACTATACAGGCAGAGATCCTTTCAGCGGAAAGGAAATACATATACCGCGCGGTGAAAGGGAAAGGAAAATTCAAAGGGCCCTGCTTCAGTTCAACAGAAAGGAAAACAGGAAATTCGTTGAAGAAGGATTAAAAACTGCAGGAAGAACGGATTTGCTGTATTTTCTGACCGGCCGGGAAATCAGTCCTTATCAGAGCAGGAAAGGCAGAATTCCACAAGCGAAACATCATCACGGAACGAAGCGGTCCCGGTAATTCCCTGAACTTTGGTAATAATTTTTGTCAGATCATGGGTATCAGAAACTGCCTGCTGATGCAGGATATTTGAGAATTCATTGAAATTCAGCATGCTTCCGTCTCTTTTATGAACCTCAAAAATCCCGTCACTGAACAGGTAAAGTCTGCAGATTCCCGGCAGATCCAGTTTCTGAACCTGAAATTCCGCATCTTCCCTGATACCTATAATGATTCCGGGACATTTCAATATGTCCATTTCCACTTTATCATTCTGATTGTAAATAATTATTGCCGGTGGAGATCCTGCCGAAGAATAGCTCATCTGCCTTGTTTTTTTATTATAGACACCATACCAGATTGAAAAATACATATCATGCTGGTTTTCCATTTTAAAAGTTCTGTTAAGAGCCTTTAGAACCTGACCCGGACTGGTAAAATCAATATGTCCCAGCGCCTGGGTCCTCAGGATATTCTTGACGGATACTGACAATAAAGCGGCGCCGATGCCGTGTCCGCTTACATCCAGCAGGTAGAATATAAAATTCTCTTCATCGAGCCAGTAATAATCAAAACAGTCCCCGCCGAGTTGTGTGGATGGAAAAAACAGCCAGTCGGTACTTAATTCGCCGTCAATTTTTCCTGGAAGAAGATTTGTAACATATTCTGCCGCATCGGAAAGTTCCTTTTCCAGAATTCTCTGACTTTCCAGCAAGGCATTGATATACTGCATTTCCTTGTCTCTGAGTCTTTTCTTTTCTATACAGGCGCCTACCCTTGCCTTTAAAAGCACAGGATCAAAGTTTTTCGGAAGATAATCTTCAGCGCCGGCTTCAATACAATGTGAAACACTGGTCATATCATCAAGTGCAGACATGATAATAACGGGAATATGCTTAACGGCCGGATTGACTTTTATTTTGTCCAGAACAGTAAAGCCGTTCATTTCCGGCATCATAATATCAAGAATAATCAAATCAAAGAATCTTTCAGATAACACATCAAGCGCTTCCTGGCCGGAAGCAGCCGTAATGACATCATAACCCTGCCTGGAAAGATGTCTGGAAAGAAGGTCCCTGTTTACCTCTTCATCATCAACAACAAGAAGAGACCCTCCGGCAGGAGTGCCATACTGGATGTTTTCATTTGGAAGATTCTGAGAAACGAACTTTTTCTGGGGCGGTATCTGTTCATTTTCTATAAGCCTGTCCAGAAAAAAACGCTGAAACTGCTGATCTATAAAATCCAGCATTTCATTTGCTGATTTCATAATTCGACCGAGATCATTGACAAAATAGCCGTCTTCGCCTTCCGGGATTGACTGACGGATTACCTGTGCGGTTCCGATAATTTCATATATCGGGACATAAAGCTGTTTTTTGATCTGTTCGATCTCATCTTCATTATATTTTTTATCTTCCTGATCAAAATGCCGGTATACAAGATTTTTAAGCTTTTCAGCTTCATTATTTACTTTCTTAAGGTCTTCAATATAATCATCATGACCGAGATCTTTGGCATCCTGCTGGAGAATTTCGCTGTACCCGACAATATGATTCAGGGATGTGCGCAGCTGGTGTCTGAGATATTTGTAGGATTCCTGTTCCACTTCAAAAACTCCGTATACGTATTATTTTAAATGATTTTTCACTGGTTTTCAGCAATTATTTCAGTTTTGTTTCTCTCAACCCTTTATCGGTCGAATTCTGATCGTGCAGTGAAATCCGTTTAATTTCTTAAATCATTTATCGTAGTTGACCCCTGCTGTAATTAAAGCTATTATTTGCGTATGGAAAAAACTGCTGCAGTAATCGGCATAAATACAGCTCTGGGCAAAGATCTGGCCGGAGGTTTTAAAAATCAGGGAATAAAAACCTGCGGTATTTCATTTTCCAGCGAAGTTAGACCGGAAAAAGGATCCGAAGCCCTGTCTGTTAACTGGAACCGCCGATCGCCTGTTTCTGCCGGAACAGTGGTGCGGACCCTGTCCAACCAGTACAAGGCGCTTGAACATGTTTTCCTTGTCTATGTACCCGGTCTGGAAAACAGCCCGTTTCATGAACTTGGTTCGGCATCAATTGAATCAACTATCGATGAACAGCTTAAAGGATATACATTCATAATCAGGGAACTGCTTTCCCTTGTCCAGAAAAAGAAAAGCATATCTCTTCATATAGTAATTTATACCGGCGGGTCCGAAGTCCTTGCGCCTCATGATGCAGCCGCCATTGGATGTATCAGATCGCTTGTATCAGGTATTTTTACTTTTTATCAGAATGAAGAAATTTACATAAACGGATTTGAATCCTCAGCCCAGGTCAGCGGTGATTTTGCTGATTTCATTCTGAAAAACTGCATGGAATCTTCTCCGAAAGCAAATATGAAATGGTTCAGGTTTCAGGAAAAATCTTCACTTTTCAATTCTTTGCGTAAAAGTGAATAAACGGTATACTTCCGGTCTTATTCATCTTTATCAGCAAGAACAAGGGCTCTTACAATGCAGAACTGTGCAATAAAATAAAGCGGCAGACTGAACATCGTGGAATAATTTATGGCTACCAGAAATTTGTTTACGGCTATCAGGGTATCTGAAAACATGAATAAAATAGCGCCTGCCCCCAGAAGCAGATATATACCTGCTTTATCCCTGACCCGGCCGCGGTAAAAAAACGCCGCTCCCGCCATTACCGTAATAATAACAAGGTATGCATATACAGGGATAATGAAACCGGCCTCAATTCTCCTCAGCAGTACACCAAGAACCGACGAATAAACAAGCACCGCTGCCGCTGCTGCCGCTGCAGTCCGGCCGAAACTGAACCCTCGCAGGAAAATCATGATATAAAGAATATGGGCAGCAAGAAAACAGGCCAGTCCGGGGATAAACAGACGTACCCTGTCAATATTCAGAAGAACGTCCCCGGCCATGGAAAAAAGCAGACTGATTAATAGTATAACCCTGAGGACCCCTTTAAGGTTCAGCAGAACAAAAATAATCAGTGAAAACAGCGGAAGCGCCTTTAAAAAGGAACTGAGAGGGAAATTCCGGAAAATCCGGAAAAGAATCAGGAAAGCCGCCGCTCCGGCAAAGAAAACAATGTATAAAATTCGGTTTATTAAATTACTGTTTTTCATGCTATAAACATTACCCGGGAAATTACGATAATTCAAGAAAAATAACTGCCGGAAGTATAATTTGGTAAAACTGATAAACGGTGATAAAATAAACAAAATACCGGGGTTAAATATGCGCTGAATCTGCTGTCATTTTTAAGCACATGCTGTTTTACGATTTCTCTGATAATTGCGGGGTATATATCCATCATTGATTTCAAACCGAAACTGAATAAACTCCAGATTGCCGGAACTCTTTTTTTATGTGTTTGGTTTTTCGGTGCCGGTTTCGGATATTCGGCCGGAACAGAAAAAGCACTGCTTTTCTGGCTGAAAATATCCCTGACAGGATGCATTGCACTTTCAGCAATAACTCTGCACAGTTGTCTTGTTGTTATTTACCGGGATAAACTGAATAAAATCTGTGAGCTGCTTATATATCTGCCTTCGCTTATTCTGCAGATCCGAAACCTTTATGGAAATTTCATATTTACAGAGTTTTACAGAAAGGGAGACTACTGGGTACTCATTCCTTCACTCGATTCAGTCTGGACATATCTTCTTTTCATCGTTTTTTTAATACATTTCATACTTGCAATTATTTTTATTACAGTAAAAAGAAAAAACCTTGCATTCAAAAGAGAAAAGAACCTGGCAAATTCCTTTCTGCTCTTTTTGGTACTCACAGTCCTCTGGATAAATATTGAATCACTGATTTTCCCTGTCTTTTTGGGAAAAGAGTATTATGGAATAACTCCCTTCTTCTTTTTGATATGGTTTATTTTTGTAGTAATTATTATTCAGAAATACAAATTTATAGGTGTATCAGTTGATACAATATACAGGGACCTGATAGAAAATATCGACAGCCTTGTTATCCTTTTCGATTATGATTATAAAATAAAATATATGAACAAGACGGCAGATATAAGCGAATCACAGAAAGAAGAACTGTTAAGGAACATTACCGACATATACGCAGTAAGAGAACTGATGAACCTGCTTTCAGAATATACATAAAAAAAGCCGCCCGGAATTATCCGGGCAGCTGTATTCCTAATCTTCTGTAATGCTGACAGACAGACTGTTGATCATGTCATCAACAGGTTGTATATAATCAAGCTCTGTTCTGAAATTGAATGTGCATTCATCAAGGT
>CAZKOK010000072.1:0-11008 GCA_964554355.1 uncultured Spirochaetia bacterium
TTAACCAGCAGCGCAGTTCCTTTTACAGAAGCCGGATATGTAAACAGAAAGAGCCTGTTCTCCTGATTGCTGTCGGCTTTCTTCTGATATGCCGTAACTTCATGCTTCCTCTCACTTCCGTTTGCGGAAATCAGAGTCATGGAGAATTCACCCTGAAGATTGGGCGGATTTTGCACTTCATCTGTTTTTTTTACAATGTCCATAACATCCTGGGCGGACAGATTAACTGAGAACAAAAGCATCATAAGCACAGCAAATACAAATCCCCGGTATTTCATTTTTTTCTCCTCAACGATCTTTTGTTTCCTGAAAAAAACAGCATCGGTAAAAAGAACACTCCTGTAAAAAAGGCCAGACCCATTGCAAAAGTCAGCATAAATGCCAGATTTGCAGCGCCTGTGAATGATGACAGGAACAGTGATGAAAAAGCAAAGGATGATGTCAGAAAACTCAGGAATACCGGAGTCCCGCTGCTTTTTATTACCGCATAGACAAACATTTTCAGGTCTTTGTGCCTGGCAGCCGTTCTTTTTATCCCGTTCAGAACATGAATAGTATAATCTATAGTAATGCCGATTGTAACAGCAAAAAATATAATTGTATACTCATCTATTTTTATGCCGGAAACAGCTATCATCCCTGTTATTATCAGCAGTATCAAAAGTGAACCGAAAAGACTCAGCAGCGACATTTTGATGTTTTTCAGAAAAATCAGAACCGTCAGGAAAATAAGCAGAGAACCGGCCCCGAATGAATAGAACCAGTTTTTTTCAAGAATTCCGGCACGGTAAACAAGTTCCCCGACAGGTCCTGACAGGGTTATCTGCCATTCTTCAGGCAGTTCATTTTCCATCTGCTTCAGACTGTTCCGGAAAGTTTTAAGTGTCTGTCTGTCCCTGTATTTCATTATACCCTGTATTGATATAATGCTGAAGTCAGGATCGATCAGTGATTCATATTCTTCGGGACGAACGGATGAAGAATAAAAGAGCAGGTACTGCTCAACCAGGGAGCTGAACATGAAGTCGTCATCTATTCCGGGAATCACAAGAGAATCAGGATCGGAATTCTGAAAATAATAATGTATCCTCTTTATGACAGTTAATATGGAATGCTGAAAACCGGTACCCGGATCATTTCCCAGGATGTCCTGGATACTGTCAATCAGATGCATGTTTTTATATGTAAGGAGACTCCCGCTTTCCCCGGTATTTATTTCAATTGTAAACGGAACAGTCCCTGTAAAATTATCGTTCAGATACTTCTCGGCCTTTATTACCGTTGAAGTGCCGGGCAGCTGCTGCAGAGGATAGGGCTGGATATCAATCCTGGGCAGGTTGAATACGGACAGAACCGTAAGTCCGGAAAGGATGATAATAACCGGAATCCGCAGCCTGAACAGGCGCAGGAAGACTATGGACAGAATCCGGTTAAGCTTTCCTGTGATCTTCGGGGACTTCGATGAATTGTCCGTCCTGTATATGAACAGGGAGGGCTTTAGCGAAGGCACCCAAGAGAGAGATAAAATGTATACCGCTGCGATACTGAAGCATATCATAACTGCGAGAAGATTATGACTTGAGTTTTTAAACAGGGTCAGACTCAGGAAGCCGACCAGTGTCGTCAGTGCCGTAAGCGACAGAGGAATACGAAGGTACCTGCTGATTTCACCTGGTGTGGAAAACCGGAGATCGTTCTGCAGATGGTAAATTATATGGATCAGATAATCGCTTAAAAGACCTGCATTGAAAACAGGCACCAGAATTACAAGCAGTGTGATTTCCCCGTTCAGCATAAGGCAAAAACCCAGAGAGGCTGCTGTGATGAGTATTTTTATAAACCAGGACAGTAAAATCAGCTTGAGTTTTCTGAACGCAATAAAATAAAGTCCTGAAATCAGTACTATCAGCAGCGGAAAGATCTTGATAATATCAGCGGTCATCAGGCGTTCGATGTATACCTGGATGGGCCTTAATCCTGTGAATTCAAATGAAAAGCCGTATTTTTCCCTTATTTCTTTCTGAAGATTTTCAATCTCCCTGACCAGCAGATATGATGAGCAGGATATGCCGGGTTCCAGGAAAAATGTGCACTGGCTGAAATCACTGCTCAGGAAAGGATGAATTTCAGGATACAAGGGATAATTGTCCCTTATTTCCTGTATTTTTGCATCATCATATTCATTAAAAATATCTTCAGGTATTGCAGGCATTACAAGAATTTCATCATTTTCAGCTTTAACAATGGATGTCCGCAGAATGGAGGAAAAACCCCTTAATCCGTTTATTTCCCTTGTTTTTTCATCTATGAGCTGCACAAGCCTCAAATTGTTCCGGCTCAGGGCATCTTCTCCCGTGGAAGAGAAATCAAGTATCAGAATTACAACATCCCTGGATGACGAACTTAATTCTGCCTGGGTCTCTTTTTCCGGTTCTATCCCGGTTGACATACTGATGTTCCGAAACAGCGGATATAATGAAAAAGATGCCAGAATTACTACAGGAAGAAACAATAACAGTTTTCTAATCATAAATTCCAACCGGCCTTATCAGCTGCTGAATCGAATATGGGAAACATACGGTAAATAATATATCATAAATGCTGTTTACAAAAGATATTTTAGGCTGACATATTTCTGTTTTTTTTCAAAGGTATTGCAGATATTTGGCAGTGTTCCTGAAATTGCGGATAATTACGTACAATTGCAGCATAAAAAACAACTGATTGATAAAAATTATGCCAAGTCCTTTAAAAACAATAACTTACAGAGAATTTTTCCGCAATTTCAGGAACACTGACCAGATATTCCCCCTGAAATCTGTCTGTCCGGTCCGGAATAAAACGGGTTGTGTTTTGACCTTTAAATTATAAAAAACTATGATATCATAAATAAAGACAAAAGGGGCAAATTATGAATAAAAGACTACTACTCTCTGTATTAATAGCATTGTGCACTGTTTCGGCTTTTTCCCAGAGTTACACTATAATCACCGGTGATTACAATGCTCTGTCAGGCGATGAAATCATGCTCTTCCAGGGCGGTGAATGCCATGACGGGTTTCCGGTGCTGATAGATGTGGAATATGATGCAGAGTTCAGCATGCTGTTCACTGAAATAGCGCAGATTGTCGTATATGACAGTGAAAAAGGAAAGGGCGAAAACCGGTTTTATTTTGAACTTACCGATATCTGGGGATTCACATATGAAGCGGCAATTCCTCTTGATCCGGATGATGAGGTATTTTTCCGGCTGGATGATGAAATGATGCTTCCTCTGGATAATCTGTATATGCTTACACTGGATAATGAACTATACGATTACGGTGATTACGATTATGATTTCAGTGACTTTGATTTACCTGAATTCGGCGACTGGAGTACAGAAGACCAGGAAGCTTTCATAAGCTGTTTTGAAGCTGTTATGAATACTATGGACACCTATTTGGATGATCTGCTGAAAGTAAAAAGCGCGAAAGACGTTGTTGCAGCAATAGATGTTGTTTACGATTCAATCCAGGAAATAAATGAAAATTATTCCGAATATTTGAGTTATATCAACTATCTGGATATTTCCTCACATCCGCGGGGCCGGGAACTGATGGACAGATGGGATGACATAATGAGTCGATCACTGGAAGTCGGGCAAATGGTCCAGCAGTATGAGAATGATCCGCTTGTTCTTGATGCTCTTGATAAACTTGATGCCCTGAATTTTTAAATATCTCACGCAACGACGCAACGACGCAACGACGCGACGATGCGACGGGCATATCGATTTGTGAAAAATCCTATAACTTCCGTGAAATATTTCTCTCTCACGGAAGTTATTTAATTTTTCGTGAATCATCCAGATCGTAGCGTCGTCGCGTGTTTATTTTCGGTTTTATACCAAACGGATGCTTGAATTCCGCATATGGCGAACCTATACTTATTATGTATGGAGAGTGCATATTTCTGCTCGGAATGCGGAAAAACAGTTTTATCCGATTACCTTTACTGTCCCTGGTGCGGCCGGGAATTAAAGAGCAGGGAAAGTCTGGCGGAAGTAATTGATCATTCTTTTTCCGAAATTGAAAAAGTCCAGGCCGAAGACTGTCTTAACAGACTGGAAAAGCTTACTTCGACCCTCAACAGACTGGAAGACGAAATAAACGGGATTCTTTCTGCCGAAAAATGAAAATTTGTTATGAATTTACGTCAGCTTTCTGCCGATAATGTAATGATGAGAAGAGTTGTTTTTATTGTTTATCTCATTTTATCTCTTCCTCTTTTTGCCGAGGTTGAATTTGCCGATTTGAATCTCTCTTTAAAGAATAAACTGCTTTTTTCTGCAGAGACTTCTTCGCCGGTATTCGGTGAATACAAAACGGTTTTCGAAGCCGACCTTACACAGCGCACACTCAAACAGCTGACTTTCTTTCCTGAAAATATAACCCTTGTCGCGAATGACGAGATGATCCAGTTCCAGAACCGCTTCGGTGTATTTCGCACATCACTTGATTTCATCAATATACAGGCTGTCCGGAAATTCCCGTCTTTTACCGGCGGTTCGGAAATTATCGCGGGCAAGATAAATACAGTCGGGACTTCTCCCGACGGAAATTACCTTGTTTATCTTAAGCCTGTTTCATCATCATATGCCGATCTTTATCTGTTTGATGTAATAAACGGGAAGCAGGTGCTTATAAGCTCGTTCGTCAAGCTTTCCTTTTCCGGGCCCGGGGCTGTATGGTCTCCGGATTCCACCTTCTTTATATATTCAAAACGGGGCGGTCTATACTACTATTCGATAGATCAGTATCTTGACAACCGTTCAATATCCGAAGATTACAGGAAACTGGGCAAAGGTGATATTTCGAGTATCAGATGGTCAAGCCGGAATTACCTGTACTATATTTCAGATTCGCTTGTATATCAGATCATTTCTTCGGAACTTTTCACAAGATCTTTATATTCGGATATTCTTAAAGTCGGCGAGATAGCAGGCAAAATCCCCTTTATTTTTGATCCCGAATTCGATTCATTTGAAATATCGCCGGACGGAACAAAAATGCTTTTCAACAAGGCCGGCAGGAATCTTTTTCTTTATTATCTCTCTGCAATAGATCTTGAAGAAGACCAGAACATCCTGTCTCTTCCCTATCTTTATCTGCCGAGACAGACAGAAATAGAGCAGATCCTCTGGTCGCCCCAGGACGTAATAACAATTCTGACATCTGCCTATGAGCAGGGATCAAAGAAGACTGCTGTTTACAGGATGAATCCGGCAGGCGGCGGCAATACCCTCGGTTTTGTAAAACTGACCGACGAAGGGATAACAGGCCTTGTTCCCGATGCGGATTATAATTATGTAGCCGTACTCAAGGATGATGAGATCAGGATTAAAAGATATTCAACCTGGCTTGACAGTGCGGTAATCCCTCATCCGGGGCCTCTTCACTGTCTGTGGCTTGATGAAAACAATATTATCATTGCCGGCAGGCAGAAGACAGAATCCGTAAATATAAACTCAGGAAAATCCAGCCTAATCAGTTTTTCCCAGGCCGAATCGCATGCTTTTGATGCGGTTACAAACTGGGCCGTGCTTAAGCAGGAAGATGGTTATTACATCAAGGACCTTGCCGGCGAATGGGGGAAATACAAGGAGAACAAGCTGCTTGATATTTCCACAGCTTCGGATTCATGGAGGATTTATCTGCAGGATCTCCAGTCAGGACCCTACCGCAACATGATAATGGTCAGAGACATCAAAGGCTATGGAACAGTTCCGCTGTTTGCCTATCCCGAACTCGCCTATGAATCATTTCCTGAAGCGGATGATGGTATTGATTTTGCCAATTTTACGCATGGCTCAAGGATCCGCAGAAGAGAAGTATCACTTGTCTTTAATGCCATAGATGGAGATGAAGGTCTTAATTCAATTCTTGATACGCTTGCCGATTACGGTTTAAAATGCACATTTTTTATAAACGGGGAGTTTATCAGCAGAAATCCCCAGGCGGCCCGTGAAATTGCGAATTCAGGTCATGAAGTAGGATCACTGTTTTATGCCTATTTCGAAATGACCGATTCCAGATATATCTTTACAAAAGATAAAATCAAGGAAGGTCTCGGCAGGAACGAAGATGATTTCTACCGTGCTACGGGGTCTGAACTTGCGCTTTTATGGCACGCTCCATATTATTTTATTAATACGGCAATTATTTCCGCATCAGAGGAAATGAATTACACATATGTCGGCAGAGACGTCGATCCTCTGGAATGGATTACGCTGAGTAATAATCCGGCATCCGTTACAGAGCTTGTGGAAAAAATCATAGCAAAAAAGAAACCCGGATCGATTATTCCGATCAGGGTAGGGCAGGCCGACGATGGTAAAACAGATTATCTGTTTACCAATCTCGATCTTTTAATAAACAGTCTGGTTTTACTGGGGTATGAAATTGTACCGGTTTCAACACTGATTGAGCATGCCCGCTGAATGCTGGCAGATCTTTCCGAAACCGGATAAAATTGAGGAGGAAATATTTTGAGTGCAAGGAATCCGCTGAATGCTTACAAAGAGACACATATCAAGACAGCAAGTCCCGGGAAGCTTATCATACTTCTTTATGAAGAAGCACTGCGCCAGCTTGATGAAGCTGTAAAACTCCTGGAAGAGGACGTCAGGCAGCTGGACCTGGTGAATAATTCAATACTGAGGGCACAGGACATGATAACCGAACTGATGGTGTCTCTTGACTTTGAAAAAGGCGCCGAGATCGCCGGTAATCTGTTCAGTCTTTACATGTATTTTAATCAGCAGCTTACCCAGGCCAACATCAAAAAAGATGTCAAGCCTGTCAAACAGGTCAGGAAACTGATGGGCGAACTCTGCGACGCATGGAAGCAGGCTGTCGTAAATGTAGGCCAGGATGCTCCGCCGGAATCGAACGGTAATGGCATTAATATTGCAGGATGAATGAGTTATCGGCAAGCAGGGCAGAATGACTGAAAAAAAGATCAATGACAGACTTCTGATTTCACTTTCCAGATATAAAAGGATAATCCGCCAGCTTCAGATTGATCTGGACAAAAAGGATTTCATGAGTATGCATGAGCACATGAAATACGGAAAATCTGTTTCAGCCATGATAACATCCTGCATTTACGCCAGGAAGGCGCTTCAGCCTTCACAGAGAACCGGAAAGGAAAAATTACATAATGAGGAATTTGACAGCACTGTATCCTCCATCCAGGTTCAGATTGGTCAATTAATTGATGATTTAAAAATAAAAATGAAGAAAAACAAGGATACCAGAAAATCCCTAAACCCGGCAATCAGAATAAAATCGCCGTTTTCCGTGGCCAATTCTCCTGTTTTCATTGACATAAAGAGCTGATTGGCTTCATTATTAATAAATGAAAACTCCTGTATATCTTCTTGACGGCTACAGCCTTATTTACAGATCATACTTTGCATTTATGCGGAACCCCCTGATTAATTCCTCCGGAAAAAACATATCTGCAGTATTCGGCTTTTTTAAAACGCTTCTTTCATTTTTCGATAATTACAAACCGGATCAGTTTGCGGTTATTCTTGATTCGCCTGTTCCTACATTCAGGCACAAACAGTATCCGGAATACAAGGCGAACAGGGAAAAGGCCCCTCAGGACCTGCACGATCAGGTAGGTGATATCAGGAGTATTTTAAAGCTTATGAATATTCCGCAGCTTGCAGTTGATGGTTTCGAAGCAGATGATATTATTGCGACTGTTGCCGCAAACTGCTCAAAAGAAAAAAGAACATGTTTTATTCTTTCGGGCGACAAGGACCTGATGCAGCTCGTTGATGATTATGTGCATATTCTCAAGCCGGACAAGGGGACTTATGAAGATATCGATGCAGAAGGTGTCAGGGAGAAATGGGGAGTTGGTCCGGAAAAAATTCTGGAGCTTCTTTCGCTTACCGGGGACACTTCCGACAATGTCCCGGGTGTAAGGGGAATAGGGCCGAAAACGGCAGTCAGGCTTCTAAAGCAATACGAAAGCCTTGAAAATATATTTGAACACACAGACGAATGCACTGCCTCGGAAAAAGCAAAGCTTGACGAAGGCAGGGACTCCGCATTCCTCAGCAGGGAGCTGATCGCTCTCCGCCATGACACTCCGCTTCCGGAAAATTTCGATGATCTTTTAAGGGCCGACTTTACCCTTAACAGGGCGGCCCAGGCTTTCTGGGACCTTGAAGTCAACAGCATTGCCGAACAGCTCTCAAGCGCCGGGAAAATAATAGAAGAGACAAAAACTCAGGAAAGGGGAAATTACGAAGCCGTAACAGACGCGGAAAGCCTCGCCTCCTGGATTGCTATGGTAAAAAAGCAGAAGGTTTTTGCTTTCGATACCGAGACTGACAGCATTGATGAAATGTATGCTATTCCTGTCGGCTTCAGCCTTTCAGTTGAAGCCGGCAAAGCCTGCTATATACCGGTAAAGGCCGAAGGGACAAAGTGCCTTCCGGCGGATGAAGTAAAAAAAGCCCTGAAATCAATCCTTGAGGACAAGGACCTCAAGCTTGTCGGCCAGAACATCAAATATGATTACAAGGTAATGAAACGCTGGGGAATTGAAATGAAGAATATTCATTTTGATACGATGATAGCGGCCTGGATACTTGATGTTCTCAGAAATATCTACAATATGGATGATCTTGCCCGGGAGTATCTTAATTACAATACGATTCATTTTAATGATGTTGTTGAAAAGGGGAAAACTTTCGATACGGCTGATTTCTCTCTTGCGGTTGATTATGCCTCCGAAGATGCGGACATAACTCTCAGGCTGTATGAATGTTTCAGTCCTCTTTTAAAAAAAAGGAACCTGGAAAAGGTCTTTTATAACCTTGAAATGCCTCTTCTGAAAATCCTTGCCGAAATGGAGCTTGCCGGAATAATGATTAATCCTAAAGAACTCAGGGAATATTCAAAGGAACTCGGACAGGAACTTTACCGGATAGAAAAACAGATCTGGACCGAATGCGGGAAGGAATTCAATATAAACTCCACAAAACAGCTTCAGGAAGTCCTTTTTTCCGACCGCAAACTCAAACCGCTTAAAAAAACCAAAACGGGGTATTCTACAAATGTTCAGGTACTCGAAGAACTTGCGCGCTATGATGCTGTGCCGGCCATGATCCTCAGACACCGTTCACTCGGCAAACTTAAGTCAACCTATCTGGATACTCTTCCTGAACTTGTCAATAAAAATACCGGAAGAATCCACTCGCGTTTTATTCAGACAGGAACGGCAACAGGAAGGCTTTCAAGCAAGGACCCCAATCTTCAAAACATACCTGTCCGCGACGAAGAGGGACGGAGGATCCGTTCGGCTTTCAAGGCGCCTGGGGGATACCGTTTTATTTCTGCCGACTATTCACAGATAGAACTTGTAATCCTTGCCCATCTTTCAAAGGATCCGGGACTTACCCGGGCTTTTCTTTCGGGTGATGATGTGCACAGGGCAACAGGGGCTTTTATTTTCAGCAAAGACAGCAAAGATGTAACTGCCGATGAAAGACGCATAGCGAAAACAATCAATTTCGGCGTCATGTACGGGATGTCTTCATTCAGGCTTTCGCGGGAGCTTCATATTCCTCTGAAAAAGGCCGCAGATTTTATTGACACCTACTTTAAGAAATATTCAGGCATAAAGGGGTTCATTGACAAGGTGTGCAGAGATGCGGAAAAGAGCGGAAGTGTTTTTACCATGGCCGGCCGCGAAAGGGCGATCCCCGGTATTAATTCCAGAAACCAGACCGAAAAAAAAGCCGCCGAACGAATAGCCGTCAATACGCCGATTCAGGGTTCAGCCGCCGATATTGTCAAACAGGCCATGATTAAGCTCTATTCCGAAATACCTGCTTCAGGTCTTGATATTAAAATGCTACTTCAGATCCATGACGAACTGATTTTTGAAGTAAAAGAAAGTCAGCTTGGGGAAGCGGGAGCACTGATAGAAAAGATTATGAAAGAATCGGCCAGTCTTTCCATACCTCTGAATGTCTCGGTCGAGGCAGGTAAATCCTGGGGTGATGTCCACTGAGTATGGTTATCGGAGTAAGCGGTAAATACTGTTCAGGAAAAAACACAGTCTCAGGCATCCTTGAAGACAGGGGATGGAAGGTGCTGGATGCCGATAAACTCGGGCATGAAGCGCTGATACATCAAAAAGCGCGGATTACAGAAGCATTTACAGAATCGATACTCGGTGAAAACGGAGAAATTGACAGAAATAAGCTTGGAAAAATCGTCTTTTCAGATAAAAGGGCCCTTAAGAAACTTGAAAGAATTGTTCATCCCTGGATGTATGAACAATGCAGGGATTTTTCACTTAAACACGACAGGGCCGTAATAAACGCCGCAGTTATTTACAAAATGGGTGTCCATAAACTGTGCAGTACGGTTATCTGGGTCACGGCCTCTCTGCCGGTCAGAATCGGCAGGGCCCTTAAAAGGGACGGAATGCCGCTTGCCCTGGTGCTTCAAAAAATTTGGGCCCAGAGGAAACTAAAACCTAAATACCTTTCAAAGGATGTCGATATTTATATTATGAGGAATGACAGAAGAGGCGATTTGCCGTCTCAGGTTGATTCATTCCTTAAACGCTAATTATTGACAGGTAGAATATGGAACGGCAGAAAATAATTTGGGTAATCTTTTCAGTTGGGTTTGTTATAACAGCGCTTGTCATTACCGGGTATTTTTTAACCAGACAGGAAGGCGGAAGTGATACCGGTATGGAAATTGCTTCGCGATTCCTGGAAATACCGGGCAATATTGACGAAACCGGATCAGCTGCAACAGTGGACACCCGTGATGCAATAAATAATATGATAGAGCTGGCTCCTCCTCCGGATGAAGAGACTTCGGGATCATTTGAGGTGCCTGATAATGCAGACAGCCGGGAAACGGCAGCTGACAAATCTTCTATAGAGACAGGTGCCGAATACTACGGCAAGGACACTCCGGCA